>JAJUHH010000557.1 GCA_029267975.1 Clostridiales bacterium | reverse complement strand
TCCTATCATTATCCAGGCTACCCTTGTTGTGATTTCTATCTTTGCTTTCCCTCTTATCTCAAAATACGCCCTGATCCCTTATCTGACACAAATGTTCCAGACCGAAGCCATCGTTCCCATTGGAACCAGTGATGTGAAGATCATGCTTTGCATGCTTAGCATGCTGATTATTTTACCCATAAGTTTTATTCCCATTTATCTCAACTCTAAGCGTAGAAAAGTATTGATTTATATGGCTGGAGCCAATACCGGTGATAATGAAAGCTTCCGTGACTCCATGGGGTATACAAGCAAAGTGGAGTTGCGTAACTGGTATATGAGAGATACCTTTGGTGTGAAGCGATTAACATTATGGGGTAATCTGATTTCCATCGGTCTTCTGTGTGCTTGTGTAATTCTACTGATTGGAGGCTTGGCTGCATAATGGTTATCGTATATGGTATATTGATTATTTTATTCGCACCCCTTGTTGGCGGACTATTGACGGGATTTGATCGTAAGATCACTGCAAGATTGCAGGGAAGACAGGGTCCCCCCCTATTGCAGCCTTTTTATGATGTGTTTAAGCTGATACAAAAGGAATCGATTCAAGTCAATTCCATGCATCGCTTTTATGTTTATCTGTCCCTGGTATTTGTGGCATTCACTACAGCAATCTTACTGGTAGGCGGAGATATGCTGCTTGCCATTTTTGCCCTGACCTTAGGTTCTGTATTTTTTGTTCTGGGAGGCTATTCTACCAGATCACCCTACAGCCTGATCGGAGCAGAGCGTGAGCTGCTTCAGATTATGGCCTATGAGCCAATGGTATTGATTACCTGTGTCAGTCTTTATTATGTGGATGGCAGCTTCTTCGTTAAAAATATTATAGCCAATGATATTCCTGCCATTATCTATCTGCCCGGCGTATTCATCGGATTAATTTATGTAATTACCATCAAGCTTAGAAAATCCCCCTTTGACCTTAGTACTTCCCACCATGGACATCAGGAGATTGTAAAAGGAATTACCACAGAGTATTCCGGTAGAGACCTGGCAGTCATTGAGATTACTCACTGGTATGAGGTGATTATAACCCTTACCTTAGTGTTTGTGTTCATTGCCACATCCAGTGTACTTAGCCGTATCATTGCGGTACTTGTATGCTTACTGGTATATTTCCTTGAGATTATCATTGATAATGCTTTTGCACGATACAAGTGGCAGCAAGCCCTGAAATATGCCTGGATTGCTACCGGCGTGCTGGCAACCATAAACTTACTCATATTATCCTTCTTCCATTAATTCAGAGGAAGGGTATAGGTAGCATAAATCCATTCACTTGATATGCCGATTGTCCCCACAGCGGGGCAATGGCAAGGCAGAAATGAGGAAAACTATGAAGTTCGTAAAAAAATCACCTTGGATTTTACATTATGACGGATCCAGTTGTAATGGGTGTGATATCGAGGTTCTTGCTTGTCTGACACCCTTATATGATGTGGAGCGTTTTGGGATTATTAATACAGGGAATCCCAAGCATGCCGACCTGTTACTGATTACCGGCAGCGTAAATGAGCAGAATATCCCTGTTGTTAAGCAGATTTATGAGCAGATGGCTGAACCGAAGGTTGTTGTGGCTGTAGGAATTTGTGCAAATTCCGGAGGAATCTTCGCAGAGTGCTATAACGTAGCCGGCGGAGTGGATAAGGTATTGCCGGTGGATGTTTATGTACCCGGCTGTGCAGCCAGACCGGAGGCTATTATTGACGGTGTTGTGAAAGGACTTGCAATTCTGGAAGAGAAGCAAAAGCAAGTCAGAAAGAAATAGAGAGGAAAAGCGATGGGACAACAAACAATTCAAACAATTGAAGCAAAGGAACTCTTATCTGAGGTTCTGCGTCTGAAAAGTGAAGGTTACCGCATGGTTGCCATAACCAGTACCAGTCTGCCTGGGGGTGCCACAGAGCTATCCTATTCCTTTGATAAAGAGTATGATTTGGTCAGCTTGAGATTTATTGCAGACGATA
>JAJUHH010000556.1 GCA_029267975.1 Clostridiales bacterium | reverse complement strand
GATTGGGTTTGTATTTCCCATCCTTTATCCTTTGGATTAGTTGCTCTTGGTTATCTTTCAGAAAGTACAGAAGTTCATCCACACTCATTCCGTCAACACCGCCTGCACCTTTGTTTGATTTTACTTTCTTGTATGCCTTATTAAGGTTATCCTTGTGTAAAATCTTTTCCATCAGACTGTCCGTCTGAAAATTTGTGATGATGTCGTTGTTTTCAG
The DNA here is from genome assembly GCA_029267975.1 of Clostridiales bacterium. Lineage (GTDB taxonomy): Bacteria > Bacillota > Clostridia > Lachnospirales > Lachnospiraceae > Mobilitalea. Next base: position 1,793 of record JAJUHH010000556.1, on the reverse strand, counting down.
CAATCCTCTGATGGGCGAACACTTCTGCATGCTCTTTCTGTTCCGCAGATACCATTTGCAGATAGTCTTCTATATGAAGTTGTCTGTCCTTAATTCCATCGTTGGTTACATTCATTTACTCACATCTCCTAAAGTTCAGTCCTTCCCAATACGTTTGCAACCGTTTTGGTACTATGACCTCTGCTGACTTCTTGCCATTCGTTGTTACTACAAGCTTCATACTCTGTTTCCGCTTGCTGACCAGACCTCCCTTGGTACCACACGTTTCTTTCTCTCCATCCATCTGCCATATTTACCACAGTTAATTCCGAGTAGTTACCGGACTTTGGTTTGATGCGCAACCTTATCCTTAACTGTAGCCTGATATGATTTCTGTTCGTCAGACCAGAGATTTGCCATCCGACTTCCTTCAGATTCCACCTCACGATGGACACCCTTGTCATTGGCTATATCCTTCCCACTACTAGGGCGGATTAGGGACTTTCACCCATTAGAAACGTGCGCCGCAAGGCGCACACAGCAAAAAGGATTGTGGCTGCTTGCTCCACAATCCTGAATTATTTGCTCCGTATTTCTCCTCAGCTGATCATTCCGCCCACCATACCACTGATGCTACAGGTTAAGAAAGCTGTGAGTAGATTTCCTAAGGGCAGGGGCTCTGCTCTGTTCATTGCCAGGGAAACCAATAAGAGTATGATAAAATACACAACTCCCATGATCAAACCCCAGATAAATTTTTTCTGCTCTAATTTCTTGCCCACAAAAAATCCGCCGACTAAGGTTGATGCAATGTAAGAAATAATAATTCCAGCGCTGATTGCCGCACTGGGCAAATCAATTTTTAACATGAGAAATGATAGCAAAAGCAGAATAAGCGCCGTAATAATATAAGAAAAAAGAAGCCCCTTCAATACTGCAACCATCTTAGTATTGTTCCGGATTGTCTTATCCATGGGACACCTCCAGATCATTTATACTAGATGTATATTAGTCAAGTCCTTATTTTATTCCTGTCAGTCTTCCGACTGGCCTTCCACCAGGAGTCCATCCTCTGAATAGACACAGCTTGCATTCCAAAGCAGCCATTCCTCATAGCCGGCATTATATACCCCCCTGATCTGTGCTCGAAGCTCATCAGCACCATAGGTCATATGATGCTTCAGCCAGGTCGCAGTAAAATCCTGCAGCCAGGGACGAACAATAGCTTTATGCTCACCTTCCGGGATTTGTGAAAGCTTCTCTTTGGAGCTTAATAAAGCTTTATAGATGATTTGCTCCGGCTCAAGATCAGGATATTGAATTCCGTAATTTCCTTCTCCAAAATGAGAGGGATATATCATGGGACAAATATAATCCAGGTGCTTTGCCATCTCTACATAATTTTGCCCTACCAGGCCTGCGTCTACCTTACTATTGATAATCGTACCATACACATCTGCCGATACAAAGACACCCAGAGGCTTTAGCTTATCATAAGCATAAGCAGTAAATTCTGTAATAATTTCTTCCTTGGTCTTGTCCTTGGCAGACTCGCCAAAATCCGCCTCATCAATCCCTTTGCTGGTGGAGAAACGAATATAGTCAAACTGAATTTCGTCAAAGCCAACTGCTGCTGCCTGCCCGGCGATCTGAAGCAGATACTCCCATACCTCTTTGTTGTAGGGATTTACCCAGCCCTCTCCGTTACTGTCACGATAGAGGCTGCCATCCTTATTCTTGATGGCAAGATCCTTTCTCTGCTCGGCAAGATAGGGATCCTTAAAAGCAACAATACGGGCAATCAGATATATGTT
>JAJUHH010000555.1 GCA_029267975.1 Clostridiales bacterium | reverse complement strand
CCCTGGTTCATCAGTTTGGCAAGGAGGCCCCTGCCATCGGTCTGGTCATTGTAATTGATCAGCTGATGTTGGCCTTAAGTCGTCAAAAGCTCCTGCAGGAGGAGGAAGCCCAGGATACCCTGATTCTATACCGGAAGAATTACCGGACCCAGGCCATCGCTCTGGCAAAGCATTTTCGGAGAGAGGGCATGAAAACAATACTACAATTGTCGAATGATAGTATCAGGATGGAAGCTTATATGGCTTATGGTCATAGGATGCATCTTGGCGGCATCCTATGTTTGGATAATGACTCGGCCATTAAAGTCATTGATATTAGAGAAGGTTCCATAAAAGAAGCTCCCATGCAGGACTTTTTATAGAGTGAAAGGGGAAGATACGGTATGAGATATATTACATTTGCCCTTGCCAAAGGCCGCCTCGCCAGCAATACCATGGAGTTGCTTGAGAAGGTGGGGATATCCTGCGAGGAGATGAAGGATAAGAATTCCCGCAAATTAATCTTTGTCAATGAAGAACTGAAGCTCAAATTCTTTCTTGCCAAGGCAAATGATGTTCCTACCTATGTAGAATACGGAGCCGCAGATATTGGCTTTGTAGGTAAGGATACTATATTAGAAGAAGGGCGTAAGCTTTATGAGGTCCTTGACCTCGGTCTTGGTAAATGCAGAATGTGCATTGCAGGCCCCGCTGCTGCAAAGGAGCTTTTGCAGCATGGAGAATTAATACGGGTAGCAACCAAGTATCCGAATATTGCTAAGGATTATTTTTATAATAAAAAGCATCAGACAGTTGAGATCATAAAATTAAATGGTTCCATAGAGCTTGCACCCATTGTGGGCCTTTCCGAGGTGATCGTTGATATTGTAGAAACCGGTTCTACCCTCCGGGAGAATGGACTGGAGGTATTAGAGGAAATCTGCAGCTTGTCTGCCCGCATGGTTGTCAATGAGGTAAGCATGAAGATGGAACAGGAAAGAATTGCTAAGATTATTCGGGATCTTAAAGATGTGATGGCAACTACTTGATAAAGGGGGATATAAGAGTGAGGATCATAGAACTAAATGCAGAGACAAAAAAGAATATATTAGAGGATTTATTAAAAAGAAGTCCTAACCAATATGAGCAGTATGCAAGTACCGTAGCTGGAATTATCGAGGAGGTTCGCAGCAAGAGAGATCAGGCTGTTTTTGATTATACCCTTCGCTTTGATAAGGCGAAGATTACAAAGGAGAATATCCGGGTTACCCCTGAGGAGATAGAAGAGGCTTACCAGCAGATCGACCCTGCTGTAGTCGCCGTGATTCGCAAGGCTATCGCTAATATAGAGGCTTATCATAGTAAGCAAAAGCAATACAGCTGGTTTGATTCTACAGAGGAAGGCACCATTCTCGGTCAAAAAATTACCCCGATCGCTTCCGCAGGTGTCTATGTACCAGGCGGTAAGGCTGCCTATCCTTCCTCCGTATTAATGAATGTTATCCCTGCCAGGGTGGCTGGTGTAAGACGAATTGTCATGGTTACCCCTCCGGACGCAGAAGGAAAAGTTAATGTCGGAACCCTGGTAGCAGCGAAAGAAGCCGGAGTGACGGAGATCTACAAGGTGGGCGGTGCCCAGGCCATCGCAGCCCTTGCCTATGGAACAGAAAGCATTCCTAAGGTGGACAAGATTGTAGGTCCCGGCAATATCTATGTTGCCCTGGCGAAGAAGGCTGTTTATGGGCATGTGAGTATCGATTCTATCGCCGGACCCAGCGAGATATTGGTTCTGGCAGATGAGACGGCCAATCCCCGCTATGTGGCTGCGGATCTCTTATCCCAGGCGGAGCACGACGAGCTTGCTTCTGCAATCTTAATTACCACCAGCAGGGAGCTGGCAGAACAGGTTGCAAAGGAAGTGGAGGTATTTGTAGGCCAATTATCCAGGAAGGAAATTCTTCAGAAATCCTTGGATAACTATGGATATATTATGATTGCCGGCAGTCTGGAAGAAGCCATTGATACAGCCAATGAGATTGCTT
>JAJUHH010000554.1 GCA_029267975.1 Clostridiales bacterium | reverse complement strand
GGGTGATCTGCATTGCCCTTGATTTGATCAGTAAGCTGCCACTATTAAATTCTATGAATAAGACGGCAGGTCTGCTTGCCGGAGCAGTGCACGGCCTGATTCTGGTATGGCTGGGCTTTATTTTGCTTACTGTTTTTGGCAGCACGCAGTTTGGTCAGAAGATGATGGAGATGATTGCTGAGAGCGAGTTTCTTAGTATCATTTACAATAATAATTTTCTGCTGCATTTTATCACTGGGATTACAAAGACCATTCTTTAGTAGGTAATAGTGATTCTATGATAAAAATGAATGCTTCTATGATATGAGATCGAATCTATTATCTAAATTTAACAGTGACAATAGCATTTATAACAGTGCTGCTTAAGATGGCATATTTTAGACAAGTTTATTAGCTTGCTAAATCATGATACATATTAATCTACTGGAGGAATTCTAAGATGAATGAGATGTTAAGTAAGATTCAGAAGATGGGTATTGTTCCTGTCATTAAGCTGGATGATGCAAAGGATGCAGTGCCCTTGGCCAAAGCTTTGGTTGATGGTGGACTTCCCTGTGCAGAGGTAACCTTCCGCACAGCTGCTGCTGCAGAATCCATCCGTTTAATGAGAGAGGCATATCCGGACATGTTAATCGGTGCAGGTACCGTTCTGACCACAGAACAGGTGGATCAGGCTGTTGCTGCAGGCGCTACTTTTATCGTAAGCCCTGGCTTAAATCCCAAGGTTGTTCGTTACTGTGTAGAAAGAAATATTCCTATCACTCCTGGCTGTGCAAACCCCAGCGACATAGAGGCCGCAATAGAATTAGGTCTTGACGTGGTTAAATTCTTCCCTGCAGAAGCTGCAGGCGGTCTTGCCATGATCAAAGCTGTGTCAGCTCCTTATGTAAACATGAAATTCATGCCTACCGGCGGTATCAATGCAAAGAATCTCTTATCCTATCTGGACTTCAACAAGATCATTGCCTGCGGCGGTAGCTGGATGGTAAGTGATGAACTGGTGAAAGCTGGGGATTTTGATAAGATTACAGCTTTAACCAAGGAAGCGGTATCCCTGATGTTAGGCTTTGAGGTACGTCATGTGGGTATCAATGCAACAAGTGAATCAGAGGCTGAGTCTATTGCTGATTCCTTTGGTAAAGCTTTTGGCTTTGCAAAGAATTCCGGCAGCAGCTCTGTCTTTGCAGGCTTAGGTATTGAAGTGATGAAGGAGCCTTATCTTGGCAAGATGGGCCATATTGCAATCCTCACCAACTATATTGACAGAGCAATCTTCCACCTGGAGAGAAGAGGCTTTACCTTCAACGAGAGCAGCAAGAAGTTTAAGAATGATAAGCTGGTAGCAGTCTATCTGAACGAGGACTTCGGAGGCTTTGCTGTACATTTGCTGCAGAAGTAAGCAGGGGTTACTCCCAAGGCAGAAATAAAATCAGGATATTCTGAAAAGGGTATGTATAATTTATGGCCGTTTTGCAAAGACTATACTTTGCAAGACGGTCTTTTTACATCCAATCTTGGGAAGAATTTAAAATGGGGTATTTCCCCATAATACAATGGTAGAAAATGGATAGAAAAAAGTTTAAAAAAGTTGTTGACTTTCTCTTTGGAGGGTGTTATACTTCTTTTTGCTGACGCGCCACAGACGGTTCGACAGCAAGAGCAAAAAAGCCTGTAAGCCTTATAAATCAAGGGTTTGCGGCTACGATGAACCTTGATAATTGAACAGTGAAACAACCCTGAAAATTCTAAAATATGAAGCTTCATAAGAGCTTCAAAAATAGATTTTCATTTCGTGATTGACCAAGTCAAATCACGACGAACCGTATCGGTACGAATAACATTCGTATGGATGCACCACAAAAACAGTAGATGATAACAAACGATTGGAAACAATCGTAGCCAATGTTAATCATGACTGGTTCAAACTTAAACATGAGAGTTTGATCCTGGCTCAGGATGAACGCTGGCGGCGTGCCTAACACATGCAAGTCGAACGGAGTTATTATTATGAAGTCTTCGGATG
>JAJUHH010000553.1 GCA_029267975.1 Clostridiales bacterium | reverse complement strand
ATGTTAAATCGCTTTTTATTTTCTCAATATAAATTCACTTCTAATTTTTGCCATGTGAAATAGTATTTTATTTTTCTCCGGAGTACATATACATGTTTCAAGATACTACATTTTATACAGCACGAAAGAAAAAGTGCTTTATCACATTCGTTACTGCATAAAGCGCAGAGGGATGCAGAGGCAGACTTAATCATATTCCCAAGCCATGCTCATATAATTAAACGAAGATTAGCTTGACAGGAGTGAGGAATAGTTCATGCAATGGTATAGTTTATCCGTAACTGAGACCCTGGAACGACTGGGTGTCATCCATAACCAAGGGCTATCAGCCAAAGAGGTTGAAAAACGGAGGCAAAGCTTTGGTCGGAATGTTCTTGATGCAAAAAAGCGCAAAAACATAGTGATAAAATTCCTATCGCAGTTTGCCGATTTTATGATAATTATACTGATACTGGCCGCCATCATATCCTTCTTCGTATCCGTGATGGAAGGAGATCCGGACTATGTGGATCCGGTCATAATATTATGTATTATCATTATTAATGCTACCTTAGGGCTGCTGCAGGAGGCCAAGGCGGAGAGAGCTCTGGAGGCACTGAAGAAAATGTCTGCTCCCACTGCCCATGTATTAAGGGATGGGATGTGGACCGTCATTGATTCTGCGGACCTGGTTCCCGGTGATATCATTATGTTAGAAACCGGCTGCTTTGTACCTGCGGATGCCAGACTGATCACCGCTATTAACTTAAAGGCGGAGGAAGCTTCCCTGACCGGCGAATCACATGCAGTCGACAAGAATGCTGAGATCAGATTACATCCCGATACCAATCTGGGAGACCGTGTTAATATGATTCTGGCAACCAGTACCATTACCTATGGCAGGGGAACCGCTGTGGTCACCGAGACAGGAATGAATACTCAGGTAGGTCATATAGCCAGACTGATCATGGAGGATGAGACCCCCATGACCCCCCTGCAAAAGCGACTGGCCAAGACAGGTAAAGTACTGGGCATCGCTGCCCTCCTTATCTGTGCAGCCATATTTGTCATTGGACTGCTGAAACGTCTGCCTGTCTTTGATATGTTTATGACCTCCGTCAGCCTGGCTGTTGCTGCAATTCCGGAGGGCTTACCGGCGATTGTTACCATTATGCTCTCCCTTGGTGTGCAGAGGATGGCTCGTAAGAATGCAGTTATCCGTAAACTTCCGGCGGTTGAGACTCTGGGCAGCGCTACCGTAATCTGCTCAGATAAGACAGGAACCCTGACCCAAAATGTAATGACCGTTACTCAGATCTGCTCCCTGAAGGGAAACGAGAAATTCACCAGTCCCTTCGGAAGCTTCTTATTAAGCCATGCTGCCTTATGTACGGATGCGACCCTGTCCGTATTTAAAAATACGGTTGCCCTGAATGGGGAGCCCACGGAAAAAGCCCTTGTTATGGCTGCTTACAATGAAGGCCTAGGCAAGAACGAGCTGGACCGGGACTATCCCAGAGTGTACGAAATTCCTTTTGATTCTAACAGAAAACTGATGACAACGGTTCATTGTGCTCCCGACAAGAGCTATCGGAGCATAACCAAAGGAGCCTTCGACTTTCTTCTTGGCCGATGCACCCACTATTATCTGGACGGTGTACAGCATGAGCTCACCGGCAGGGAGCGCAAGCAACTGATTGAACTGAATAAATCAATGACCGAAAAAGCACTTCGGGTCATTGCAGTGGCTTATAAGAATATCCCTGAGAACTTTCGTAAGGGGGAAGACCTGGAGCAAAACCTTACCTTCCTTGGTCTCATTGGCATGATCGATCCTCCCAGGGAAGAGGTGAAGGACGCCGTGGCCATGTGTAGGAAGGCTGGGATCAAACCTGTCATGATCACAGGCGATCATGTGCTTACCGCCAAGGCCATTGCCAGAGAGCTTGGTATCCTGACAGAAGGAGAAGAGGCGGTTACCGGTGAGCAGCTTACTGCCATGAGTGATGAACAGCTTCAGAAGAATATTTATCGCTATAGCGTATTCGCACGCGT
>JAJUHH010000552.1 GCA_029267975.1 Clostridiales bacterium | reverse complement strand
AGGAGAAGATTATGAAAAACTGGACCATATATCTTATTCATCATTCCCATACGGATATCGGTTATACGGAGCGGCAGGAAAAGCTGATGAATTATCATAAGGACTTTATCCTGCAGGCGATACATATTCTTGATGATATCCATTCCGGTCAATTGAAGGGCTGCGAGGGCTTTAAATGGCAGTGTGAGAATCACTGGCAGGTGGAGAATTTCTATGCTTCTGCAACAGCAGAGCAAATTGAAAAATTTGAGCATTATGTTAAGACCGGAGAGATCGGTCTTTCCGGTAATTACTTAAATCTCACGGAACTGGCGGACCGGGAGCTTCTTTTATCCAGGATTAGGAAAGCAAAGAGTTACGGAGACCGCATTGGTCTTAAGGTTAGAAGCGGAATGTCGGCCGATATTAACGGCTATGCCTGGGGATATGCGGATGTGCTGGCTGAGTGCGGCGTGGAGAACCTTTTATGTGCACTCCACCCTCATCATGGCATGTTTCCCTTATACCGAAAGCAGATTCCTTTCTACTGGCAGGGGCCAAAGAAGAATAAGGTTCTGGTATGGAGCAGTGAGCACTACCATATGGGGAATGAAATGTTCCTCTGCCCACAGGGAGGAGCCTCCTATCTGCTCTTTGATGATATCAGAGAGGAGCTTAATGGTGGAATCCGAAGCTCCAGCCCTGAGGAAACCAAGGAATTAGAGCTTCGTATTGCCCAGACCAGGCTTTCACGATATGCCGATAACCTGGAGAAGGAAGGCTATCCCTATGACTTCTTCCCTCTCATGGTATCAGGCGTCATCTCGGATAATGCACCTCCCAATGCAGAAATTGCAGAAAGAGTCAGGGAACTGAATCAGATCTTTGCCGGCAAGATAAGCATAAAGATGGTCACCCTGGATGAGTTCTTTCAGAGAGTGAGAAGTGAGGATATCCACATACCCACTTATTCGGGTGACTTTACTGATTGGTGGGCAGATGGTGTCGGATCCACTCCCAATACTGTGAAGATATACAGGGAAGCCCAAAGAAAACATGCCCTTTGCAGGAAGCTTGATGCAGAAAATAAACTTGGTGATCCCAAGCTTTTGGAGTCAGCGCAGGAGAACTTAATCTTATACGCAGAGCATACCTGGGGCTATTCCTCATCAATTTCGGAGCCCTGGAACTCCCTGGTTGCCTGCCTGGAGAAGAAGAAGGACGCCTATGCCATCAATGCCAATACGGATATCTCAAGAAATCTGGACCTGATCCTTGCTAAGCTGGGTGAAGTATCCATTGATGCAGGCAAGCATCAGAGATATAAGGTGGTAAATCCCCATCCGTTCCCTTATAAGGGTACAGTAAAGCTATATATTGAGTACTGGGAATATATTGACGGCAATACCTTAAATCCTAAGGCAAAGATTGTCGCATTTGATGAGAAGACCGGAGAACAGCTCATTTGCCAGGGTCATAGTATCGCCAGAGCCCATGAGGTTGAGGTTGCAGTGGATTTGGCCCCGGGTGAGGAAAAGATCATCAAATTAGGACAGAGCTTTGAGAATAGCTCTACAATCCGCAATCATGCCCATATCGGTGCTGAAGGGATTAGGGACCTGGAACAAAAGGATGAATACCTTGAGACTCCTTTCTTAATCGAGACGGACTATTATAAGGTTGTGTTCTCAACAGAGAAGGGAATTGCCTCTATCCTTGATAAAAAATCCGGTCGGCTTATCACAGAGAATACTTCAGAAGAGGGTGCTTTCTCGGGTATTTATGAATTAACACCCATCAAGAATGTAAGTCCTTGTGAAGTCAGACGACAGATGGGTAGAAATCGCTGCAGTATCGCAACCCAGAGAAGCATATCCAAGCTGACGGATGTGACAATCGTAGACAGTGGTGATGTATATGTTACGGCAAAGCTATCCTATGAGCTTGCAGGCAGCAGCTTCTATAGCGTGTTCCTAAAGATCTACAAGGTCGCACCAATGATCGAGGCCAGGGTATGCCTGCACAAGAACAGTGTATGGGATCCGGAGAATCTTTACATT
>JAJUHH010000551.1 GCA_029267975.1 Clostridiales bacterium | reverse complement strand
TCTTAGTATCTAAAGATATTATACGAGGATGGTTATTGAAATGAAAAAATGGATTACAGGAATCGGTGTTATCCTGGGAATGCTTTTATTTCCTAAGACAGCTATGGCGGATTCACCCATTACCTCCACTGATTTTTACCATGCCTATGAGGACATTGCCATCGTAAAAGAAGCAGCAAAAAAAGGTGTGGTGGATCAAAAGATAGCAGAGTTTCTTGCAGATTCTTCAAATCCCATCGATATAAAAGCAGCAGTAATCAATGCCCTTTCCTGGGGGCAGGATTACAAGCATAATGCAGAGCTTTATATCGAATACATATATGACAGCACCTTTGAGCGTCTGGATCCGGATATGCTGAGCGGAGATCAGCTTTTTTGCATTGGTTACATGAGGGAAATGGATTACTATTATGAGACAAACCCTTCTGCCGGATACCTGCAAAAGGCAAAGGAGAAGCTTCCCGGCAGCTTTACGGTAGCCATGATTACGGCTCTGGCTGAGGGAATGACCCGTATGAACGAAAACCTATGGGACCTAAGTATACAGCCAATCTTAAACAATAAAGACCTTACAAGAGAAATGAGGCCGGAGGCTATTACCATTATAACGGATTACATGCAGCTTTATAATGCGGAATGGGCAGAATCCTTCTTTCCCAAAACAGGCGAGACAGGGTATTCCCTGCCTGGGAAAGGCCTTGGACTTATCTGGGGAGCCTGCGCACTTCTTATGGCAGCGGGACTTATGCTGACCAGAAAAAATACGAACGTAACACTTAAGAAAAGCTAGAAGATTCAACGATTTTGCTTGGAGGATTCTGCATGAGCGTAAAGAAGATGGTAGTCGGGCTATTGATGATTAACCTCCTGCAGTTTTGTCTTGGACTGATTATATGGATTGTTCTTGGAAGGAGCCTGCCGGATCACATCAGTATTAATGTGTATCTGACCCTGGGTGTGATGCTCCTAAGTACCTTTATCACGATTTTGGGGCTTTATTTTGCCAGCCGCTATAAGGAGGACAATTTTACGGACAGCCTTCGTGCCCTGGAGGACTTAAATACTACCCTGAGAGCACAGCGGCATGATTATCTGAATCATTTTCAGGTAATTTACGGTTTAATGGAGCTTGGAGAATACGAGGAGGCAAAGCGCTATATTGACCCTGTATTTAAGGATATCATGAAGGTCAGCAAAGCACTTAAGACGGCCCACCCGGCAGTCAATGCACTGCTTCAGGCAAAGATCCAGGCAGCGGAGCAAAAGAAGATAGACCTTTTTCTTGAAATTAATTCAGATTTGAAAAGCCTTACGCTGGAGCCCTGGAATCTATGCAAGGTTCTGGCCAACATTATTGATAATGGAATTACTGCCCTGAGTGAGTCGGATCAGACGGATAAAAAGCTGTGGGTTGAAATCGGAGAAAAAAAAGGGTGTTATACCATTCAGATATATAATAATGGACCTGAGATACCCAAGAATCTACAGGAGAATATCTTTAAGGCAGGCTATTCCAGCAAAAAGGACCCCGACCACGGAATGGGCTTGTATATTGTAGATCAGATCATCAGAGAAGCAGGCGGCTTGGTACAGGTTAGGTCCGATAAGGAAAAGACCTGCTTTTATCTTGAATTACCCAAGAAAGCTTAGGGTGACCTGTAATGAGAGCTTTTGCCACACGGTTCCCGTAAGAATATTATGATATTTTGCATTCTGCGTATGACATTCTGGAAGGAAAGATGTATAACTTGGAGACTATGTATTCCCTTAAACGAAATCTATAGTATAGTAATATCAAAAGGTACTTTGAAAGATTGGGAAAGGAGGACATTTTGATATGGAAGCGGCTTTTATTATAGCGGTGATACTCTTTATTGCCGGTTTTATCCTGCTGGGGATTGAGATGGTTATTCCGGGTTTTTCTGTTCCGGGCATTGCGGGTATTGTATGCCTTGTGGCTGCAATCTTTCTTGTCTCCGATTCCTTTGTGGAAGGAGCTGTGATTGCCCTGATCATTCTTGCCTTACTTGGAATTATGTTTGCGGTTATC
>JAJUHH010000550.1 GCA_029267975.1 Clostridiales bacterium | reverse complement strand
CAGCATGATTTCATTTCCTTTCTTATATAAAAATTGGCATATATTTGTTAATATATAGTAGATTATAGCATGGTTATTACAAGAACTCAACTAAAAGTTAATAAAAATATACGCAAAACATATCAAAATTAATTCGGGATGATCAAAGTATATTGATTTATCATCACAATATGGTAATATATATTTAGTCGATGACGCAATATACGGAGGTTACCACATGGGAATGAAATCAATTCGGATTAAGCAGATGGAACAATATATCATGGAGCATGATCTTGTATCCATGGAAGAATTAAGAAGCAAGTTCAATATATCAATGAATACAGTACGTTTAGATGTTGCTCAGCTTGTGAGCAAGGGAGCTATTCGTAAGGTGTACGGAGGTGTCTGCAGTAATCAGAAAGATAATCTGGTCCCATTTGAAGAGAGACAGGCCAAGAATGTTCAGGGTAAAATTGCGTGTGGTATGGCAGCTGCTAAGCTGGTAGAGGATGGTGATATCATCTTCATTGATTCAGGTACGACAACGATGTATATCGTTGATTATCTGGTTGAGTGCAAGTCGGTTACGGCGATAACCCATAATCTGAATGTGATTAACCGTGCCATTGCAATACCCAATATTAACCTGATCTGTTTGCCCGGTACTCTTGAGAGAAAGACTAATTCCTTCGCCTCTGCGGATACGGTTCGTGCACTGGAAAAGTATAATATAAGCAAAGCATTCATGGCTTCTTCCGGAGTGACTCATAATGGGATGGTAACCAATGCATCGCCACTGGAGTATGAGATTAAGAAGGCTGCGATTGCCGGAAGTCATCAGAAGATATTGATGATTGATTCATCGAAATACGGTAAGAGTGGAATGCTCACCTATGCCGACCTGTCTGAGATGAATAAGGTGATCATCGATGAAGAGGTCAATCCTGCACTGCTTTCTTTGGCCGAGAAGAAGAATGTGGAGACTATTATTGCATCGTTTCCTAAGGCGTAAGTTCCAAGGTGATGGCTGTGAATAAATTATACTGATTGAATGAATAGATAATATTGCAAGCTCCCTGGATTAGTAAGTATTTGTTACTAGTCTGGGGATTTTTTGTGCAAATATAATTGACTAACTGGGAAATATGTGGTAAGTTATTGTTAAATAATTAGTAAGTTATTAATAAATTTATGCTTTCACTTAATAAGTTTGATTTTATTAATGACACTCTGATTTTATAAGAAATCAGAGAGATTTTACTGGATGAGGCTTCGATTTATTTGATAAATCAGAGACTTTATTATATAAATCTTTGATTTATAGGAAGGAAGGGGAAACTCACAAATGTCACTAGTTAGTATGAGTTCTATTTTGTCAAGAGCTGAGAAGGAGAATTATGGGGTAGGTGCCTTCAGTGTTGCCAATATGGAAATGGTTATGGGAGCAATTCAGGCAGCAGAAGAATGCTCGTCTCCGATTATATTACAGGTTGCACAAGTACGATTACCTTATTCACCCCTTGATTTGATCGGTCCTTTGATGTTGGCTGCTGCGAAGAAAGCCAGTGTTCCGGTAGCGGTTCATTTTGACCACGGCTTGGATATAAAGGTTATTAAAGAGGCGCTGGAGCTTGGATTTACATCCGTCATGATAGATGCTTCTCATCTGCCGATCAGGCAGAACATAGCCTTGGTTAAGAAGGTGAAGGAGCTTGCAGATCAATACGGAGCCAGTGTGGAAGCAGAGGTTGGCCAGCTGGGAGGAAGCGAAGATGCTTCTGTTGATCATAAGATGTTCTTTTCTGATCCAAGGGAGGTGAAACTGCTGCAGGAGAATACAGGAGTGGATGCAATTGCTTTATCGATTGGTAATATACATGGATTATATAAGGATGAACCAAAGCTTAAGTTTGAGATATTGGAGGAAACCAGGCAAATTGTTCGGATGCCCTTAGTATTACACGGTGGTTCCGGCATCAGTGCCGAGGATTTCAGGAAGTGCATCAGCTTGGGAATCAGAAAGATTAACATCGCTACAGCGAATTTCCTGTCAGTGGAAACTGCTGCAAGGGAACACTGT
>JAJUHH010000549.1 GCA_029267975.1 Clostridiales bacterium | reverse complement strand
GCTCCACCTTCTTCACTGCTTCTTCCACCACAGGATCTTCCTTGGCAGCCTTTTTATTATGAACCTTCACATTCTTGGTAAGCTGCGGGTAGATCGTAATATCCTTCAAGAGCTCCGATAAAGGCATCTTACTTTCCAACATGACCTCCATGATCTTTAATGAAGTAAGAATTCCATCACCTGTGGTTGCATGCTTACTGAAGATAATATGGCCCGATTGCTCACCGCCGATGGAATGGCCGCCTGCCATCATATTCTCATATACATATTTGTCACCGACTGCGGTCTGCTCGTAACGGATGCCCTTGCTTTCCAGTGCCCGATAAAGTCCCAGGTTAGACATGACGGTGGTTACAACCGTATTGTTGTTCAGATCATTCCGCTGCTTCATATAGGCGCCGCACAGGTACATGATCTTGTCGCCGTCTATAATATTCCCCTTTTCATCCACTGCCAAACAGCGATCTGCATCTCCGTCGTAAGCAAAACCTACATCCAGCTTATTTTCCACTACAAATTTTTGCAGCTTCTCAATATGGGTGGAACCGCAATCACGGTTAATGTTCGTACCGTCTGGCTCATTGCCAATGACATAGGTTTTTGCTCCCAGAGCATCAAATACCCCCTTTGCTACAGTGGTTGCTGCTCCGTTGGCAAGATCAAGGCCAATTCGTTTCTCCTTAAAGGATCTGGTTGCCAGAGAGATCAAATAGCCGATATAGCGGTTTCTTCCAATAAAATAATCTACGGTTCTTCCGATATTTTCTCTTGTTGCAAAAGGAATCTCATCCACCTCACTGTCGATATAGGCTTCGATCTTCTCTTCTATTTCCGCCTCAAGCTTATAACCATTGCCGTTGATCACCTTAATGCCGTTGTCATAATAGGGATTATGGCTTGCGGATATCATAATGCCGCAATCAAAGTCTTCGCTTCTTACAACATAGGAAACACTGGGGGTCGGTGTTACATGAAGCAGATACGCATCTGCACCGCTGGCTGTCAGTCCTGCAACCAGGGAATACTCAAACATATAACTGGATCTACGGGTATCCTTTCCGATGACAATCTTCGCCTTATGTTCTCTTCCGTAATAATAACCCAAAAATCTACCGACCTTATAAGCGTGCATGACATTCAGATTAACATTCGCCTCACCGCGAAAGCCGTCCGTTCCAAAATATTTACCCATGATTTTAAATCCTTTCCATCATATCTATAATAATTATATGCCTTTTTTTGCATATCTGATGTACTATGAAAAAGTTACATTTATTCTAACATAAGAATAACAATTATGGAACTAAAAATTTGATTAACAAAAAGCATCACCGGTCGGTACAAACTGATCCAACCGGTGATGCTTTCTATTATTACTTACTTTACTGCATTACTGCTGTGCGCCACCAGACATGGCCTGTTCCTGTTGTTTAATCATACGTTTAACCATTTCACCGCCTACAGAACCGTTCTGTTTGCTGGTTAAATCGCCGTTGTAGCCTTGCTTTAACGGAACACCGATTTCATTCGCAATTTCCATCTTGAAACGATTAAGAGCTTCTTTTGCCTGAGGAACTGCTGCTTTGTTTGAACCATTACTTGCCATACTTATTTTCACCTCCATATTGTTAATATCAAAGCAATCAAAGTACAAAATCAACTGTTGTAGGTTCAGCGGTAATCATTAAGTATTAACACCGCATGTGATTCTGTTTTGTATTGCTTGTAATCATATTGTTAACAGAAGATTGAATTTTATGATGGTAATTATTGTTTTCATATCCACTTAATTGCCAGGTTTGTCGGAGCAAATAAGCGGCCGGGCATTTAGTGCTGTCTATGTGCTCAATAGTGCTCCTTCCTTCATAATTGCTTTACTTAACTATCCGATTGCGCTATACTGATTGCATAGAAAGATTAAGCGAAAGCGAGGAATTACTTTGAATATAGCGGTTTTAGCAGGAGGAATCAGCAGTGAAAGAGATGTTTCCCTCTCCTCCGGAAGGATGATTTACAAAGCATTGAAGAATAAGGGACATAAGGCAGTATTGCTGGATGTGTATTTAGG
>JAJUHH010000548.1 GCA_029267975.1 Clostridiales bacterium | reverse complement strand
TGTATCCGAAAGATGGCCCGCTCCTTCTCATTACGAAGGGTAATGGGGCGGTAGTCCAGTAAGGTATCTAAGGAGAGCTCAAGTTGCTTATTGTTGATAACTACCGGCATTTTTTCAGAGGGTGTGGATAGAAGCTCGATCTGGGTGATATGCAGTTCATAGCCTGTATGGGAGCGCTCCTCGGCGATGACGTTTCCTGTTACCCGAAGACATGCTTCCTCCTTTAGCTCCTCTAAAGGGAAGCTGCATGTATCAGAGGAATAAACGCATTGGATCAAGGACCTTCGGGTACGCAGTATGACAAAAGCAAAGCCGCTCATGATGCGAAGCTTATATAAGGAGCCGCAGATGCTGACGCTTTCTCCTATATGTTCCTTTAATTCTGCCGGATTGATCGTGTTATGATTGATTGTTCCTTCAATTGCTTTCATGGTATCATCCTTTCCATTCTTGCTGTGATTATTCATCTTCATAGGGAATATAGCTCTGTTTTTATGGATTATTTCTGAGTTGGTCTGATGATTTATCAAAGTCTGGAGCATCACAGCCGACATAATCTGTATGTCGCATGCTATCACAACCTTTCAAAGGAAAATGAGTATAAAAAAACCACATAGGTATGATGATATAGAATCCTACCAATGTGGTTTTGATCATTATATTATCCACATAGGCACAAGACGTTAAGCGCTTGTACCTATGATAAAATCATAGCTACAAGCGCATCCGGTCGTCGTCCCTATTCAGATTGATCATTGAATATGCCTGCATAATAAGCCTCCGAACTAATCTGTTTTAATTTTAATAAAGATTAGCACACAAAACTGTACCTGTCAATATAAAATATTCCTATGCGGCAGCAAGGACTTCTAACAGATTACGTTATCCCAATACTTGATGTTAAAAAATTAACAAAAACTCCTGTACAGAACTGCATTTGCTCCGGAAGCCTATGCCTGGATCTTAACATCAAGTCTGACTACTGATGTGGAGGTGAACAGTAATTTGCCAGGGTCAATCTACGGGTATCTTTAAGATTTGCTCCGCATGAATGAGGGTATCCGCCAACATATTAAGCTCCATGATCTCAGGATAGCGCTTTGCACTGCCCAGATATTGCTGGCTGATTTTGCTTAAGGTATCCCCCTGCTTAACAGTATAAAGCTTATATTTCATAAGAATCAGCTTCTGCCCGACGGAGATCTTATTTGGATCCTTCAGCTTATTCAGCTTCACAAGCTTATCAACAGTGGTGTTGTAGGTTTTGGCAAGCTTAGATAATGTGTCGCCTGCCACTACAGTATGGGTAAGAGTATAAACGCCCTTGGAGTTTACCTCCTCTTTGTTGTTGCAGTTGCAATAGCGCTCGATACCCTTGGCAATCTCAGTGGCACATTCTTCCCAGAAGTCACTGTTAGCCATTAATTTCTGAGCTTCCCGTTCATTGGTCATAAATGCAATTTCACATAAAATGGATGCTTTTGTATTCATGGTCTTGCAGTTGCACATGGCCAGATTATCACTGTGAATACCACGGTTTTGCTGAGAAGTCCCCTTTCGTAATTCCTGAAGGACATATTCTGCCAGATGCCTGGATTCCTTCGGATACTGGCTGTGAATATAGATACATACTCCAGCCACCGAATTGTAAGCAGCACCGCTGCCATAGGCGTTAAAGTGGATAGAGACAGAATAGTCGCATTTATTTTTCTTGATGGTTTGCTGCCGGTTGGAGAGAGGAGTGTCATCATCGTTTTTTGCATTGTCGTCATCCCAACCTGTCTTGATGACATCATAGCCATTGGCCTTTAGTTTGTGGTACAAAAGGCTGGCAATGCCAACATTCGCATAGTGCTCATGATAACTTTCCCCTTTTTTGACATCTATTTTACCATCCTTATCGATGTCTACTGCCTGGGTAAAGGGAGGGGTTCGCTTACCGGCGGTTTTACTGCCATGTCCTGCATCAATTGCAATTTTAATTTTTGCCATACTACATTTCCTTCCTAGAGCTTATTTTTCGACAGCCGTAACGCTATTTCCTATGCTCTTACAATAATATACGAAGG
>JAJUHH010000547.1 GCA_029267975.1 Clostridiales bacterium | reverse complement strand
GGTTGCTACAACGCATAAAATGACGATGGACATGATGACATAATCCAGTTTAAATACCTGGCTGCCGTAAATGATCAGGTATCCAAGACCTGCTTTAGCGGCAAGGAATTCTCCAATGATGACGCCCACCAGGGACAAACCGATATTCACCTTCATCTGGCTGATAATGGAAGGAATATTGCCAGGAAGAATAACCTTAAGTAGGACGTCTCTTTTGGTACCTCCCAAAGTATAGATCAGCTTGATCTTATCCTCTTCCACAGTACGGAAGCTGGAGTAGAGGTTAATGATCGTGCCAAAAACTGCGACAGAGATGGCTGCGATGATGATGGTTTTGATATTGTTTCCAAGCCATACAATAAATACCGGAGCCAGGGCTGACTTGGGCAGGCTGTTGAGTACGATCAGATAAGGCTCAAGTACCTTGGAGATATTATCTTTCCACCACAGAAGGACTGCCATAAGAATACCAATAACATTGACCAGAGCAAAGCTTGCTATGGTCTCTAACAGAGTGACGCCCACATGCAGCAGCAATTCACCATTCATAAGCATTTGGAATATGGTTTTCACAATCCGAGAGGGGCTGGAAAATACAAAGGCATTTAATAACCCCAGCTTGGCAGTAAGCTCCCATAGGAACACAAAGCTGATTAATATGGAAAATTGATAGAAGCGAACCCATTTCATACGGGTAGAATACCTTTTTAAATATTCCTGCTGAGCAGCGGAAATCCCTAAACTCTCACCTTGAATCTTTTTTTGTTTCCGGCTCATGGTTGATTAGCTCCTTCCATATTAAATTAAAGTACTCCTTGAACTCCGGGGCACTTCTCGAAGCGAAAGGAGTGCGGTTTTCAAGAGTGAGTTTAATATCAAAGATGGTTTTTACAGTTCCGGGACGAGAAGATAATACGATCACTCGGTCTCCCATACTGATTGCTTCGGAGATATCATGGGTGATAAGGATTGCAGTTTTATTCTCCTTACGAATAATGCCCCAGATATCATCGGCTACTTCAAGCCTGGTCTGATAATCCAGGGCAGAAAAGGGTTCATCTAGCAGAAGAATATCCGGTTCCAGAAGTAGTGTCCTTATGAGAGCAGCCCTTTGTCTCATACCACCGGATAGTTCTGAAGGATAAGCATCCTTAAAGGTGATTAATCCATAGGTATTAAGCAGATTGTTTATTTGAACATAGCTGTTGTCAGACAGCTTATGCTGTATTTCCAGACCTAGCGTGACATTGCGCAGGGTGTTGCGCCAATCCAGAAGCTGATCCTTCTGAAGCATATAGCCGATGTTTTTCCCGGAAGACTTGATATCCTTACCATTAATATAGACAGATCCGCTGCTTGGGGTAATCAGTCCGGCAATCAGAGACAGCAGGGTTGATTTGCCGCAGCCGCTGGGACCGACGATAGCAACAAACTCACCGCTTTTAACATGAAAAGAAACATCGAATAAGGCCGGTGTTTCTCCTTCGAGGCTATGATAGGTATAGCAGAGGTGATCGATTTTCAGAAGTTCGTCCATTTACCCTCCTTCCCGTGAAGGTTGATCATTCCTTCCCGTTTTTATCAATAACATCTTATACAGTATTATATGTTTCGGGATGGGAGAGGTTCCAGAAAACGACAGATACAAAGAGCAGGATAATCCTATAGTCCGTGTTGACTTTCGCTTCCGGGGATAATATAATACATATGACGGAACGTGGTAAGTTCTGTTAGAACTTCATAATGTAAGCTGCGGGTGATCGCAGTAATATATCGGATGAAGGGTTTGGGAGAGACTGCTTTTATTAGCAGCGCCGAAGGTGAATGCGAAAACTCTCAGGCAAAAGGACCAGCTCTGGACGATACTCTGGAAAGCGAAGGTGCACCGAAGAAGCAATTTTCTGTTTCTGATGATAAGCGGAGCAGGAGAGAATCTTTCAGGTAAATCAACAGAGGCGTATTGATTTATTCAGTACGTCTTTTTTTATTGCTTTCTTTTCAATATAGAAGGACGAACTGAACATAGCATTCTATAGAGGCTGCTACTCTTAAGAATATTGCTAATATTTCATATCAGAATG
>JAJUHH010000546.1 GCA_029267975.1 Clostridiales bacterium | reverse complement strand
CTCCGGGTCAAGACTATACATGGCCTGAAGCACTTCCCCCTTGTAACGGTATT
This sequence comes from Clostridiales bacterium, assembly GCA_029267975.1. Classification (GTDB taxonomy): domain Bacteria; phylum Bacillota; class Clostridia; order Lachnospirales; family Lachnospiraceae; genus Mobilitalea. The sequence continues at coordinate 2,033 of JAJUHH010000546.1, read as the reverse complement.
CACTGTCATAGTCATCCTCGATAACAAAAGCATTTCGCTCCTTTGCATATTGCAGCAGAGCAATTCTTCGTGTTGCTGGCAATACTCCTCCCATGGGGAATTGATGAGAGGGGACAGTGTATATTAAATCCATTTGCTCATATTCATGCAGCCGATCCACCTGCATCCCCTGGCCGTCCACTTCTATTGGACAGATTTCATAATCATAATCCTTAAAGATATTCTTTGCAAAATAAATACAGGGATCCTCAACCGCAATCCTACTTCCCTTTCCTTTGAATACCTTAGCCAGAATTTCCATGCCGCCTGAGGCCCCCGGTATAATAATCACCTGTTCCTCACAGCACAGGATGCCCTTCATCCGGTATAGATAGCTGCAGATTGCTTTACGAAGTCTTAGATCCCCCGCAAAATCTCCATAGGCAAATACAGCTTCCTCTGCTTCCAGGCATGCTTTCTTAAGCAGCTTAGCCCACTGACTTTTGGGAAAGGCACTGATATCGGGCATGCCTGAATCAAAAGCAATCACATCTTTACTCTTACTCGTCTGTCTGCTATTTCGCCTGAGAACGGGTTTTGACAGAGGCCATTTACCAATATCCGCCACATAGGTACCCGAGCCTTCTTTGCATACAAGATAGCCCTCAGCCGACAACTGCTCATAGACGCGGATTACTGTATTACGGGCAATTCCCAATTCTCTGGCGGCACTCCTGCTTGGCGGAAGCCTGTTGCCGGCCAGCAGCTTTCCCTCCAGGATTGCAGTCCTGATCTGCTCCTCCATTTGCTTTGCAATAGGCGTTGAAAGCTCCCGATTGATTTCAAAACCATACATAGATGCATCCGCCCCCCATATCCCTTCATCGATCTCTATGCTTTAGCTGTACTGTCACCGAACTAATTGGTTCCTGAAAAATATATAAGAATTGGTACTATTAAGTATCAATTCTTATTGTATAATAATCTTATGCAATTGGCAATAACAAGAAAAAGGAGGCCAAATATGGAATTCAGAAAGTTTGAAAAGCTTGGGATTACGACATCCCTCTTAGGTTTTGGTTGTATGCGTTTTCCTCTGAACAAGGACGGTAGTATCGATGAGATCAGATCAGAGCAGATGCTGGATACTGCTTATCGCAGGGGAGTAAATTACTTTGATACGGCCTATGTATATCATGGAGGACAAAGTGAAATCTTTACGGGAAGGGTACTTGATAAATATGATAGGAGCTCCTATTATCTGGCCACCAAGCTCCCCATATGGGCTGTGGAATCTGTAGCGGATGCCGAGCGCTTCTTCCATGAGCAATTAAAGAAGCTTCATAAAGACTATATTGATTTTTATCTGCTTCATTCCTTTAACCGTGATACCTTTGAGAAGATGGTCCGGCTGGGTGTATTCGTATATATGGACCGCCTAAAGGAAGAGGGCAAGATTAAGTACTTAGGATTTTCCTTCCATGATGACTAAGAGGTCTTTGAACGGATCAAGAAGTTCCGTTCCTGGGACTTCTGTCAGATACAGCTAAACTATATGGACACGGAGCTTCAGGCCGGCCAAAAGGGTTATCAGCTGGCTGAGGAAATAGGGGTACCCATAATTGTTATGGAACCGGTCAAAGGCGGCTCCATAGCCAAGCTTCCTGAGAAGGCACTAAATATTCTGGATGAGATCAATCCAGGAAAAAGTCCTGCCTCCTGGGCACTTCGCTGGGTAGCTTCCCTGCCCAACGTAAAGGTTATCCTAAGCGGCATGTCGGATGAAGACCAGGTAGCAGACAACCTGGAAACCTTTGATCATTTTACCCCTTTATCCGATACAGAGTATGAGGCGATCGGTAAGGTAGCGAACATTCTTAGAAACAGAGTCAAAAACGGTTGTACCGGCTGCTCGTATTGCATGCCCTGTCCGGCAGGGGTTGATATTCCCAGGTCCTTTGATCTATGGAATGATTACGGCAGATACGGCAATAAGGGTGAAATCAGATGGCAGTGGACCTTTAACTTTGATGAGCAGAAGAAGGCAAAAAACT
>JAJUHH010000545.1 GCA_029267975.1 Clostridiales bacterium | reverse complement strand
TGATGGAACCAGCTCCCGTTATCATATCAGCGCCATCAGCACCAATACAAAGCAGTTGAGCTCAGGCATCATTGATGCTTTCCTTAGCTCGGTATTGAATCGGACAGAACCTCCTGTCACCGGAATGGATGGCCGCAATACCCTTGCCTGCCTTGAGGCAGCAGGAAGGTCTTCAGAAAGCGGCAGCTGGCAAAGAGTTGACTTGAGATAGGGTAAAATGAATTAGATCGGAGGAAGAAACAAATGCGTTTCGGTGGGATTATATTTAAAAAATGGACGACACCTGAGGAGTGGGCTCAGGCTGCCATTGAAGCAGGATATTCTGCAGTTTATTTTCCTGTGGACTATCGGGCAGAGTTATCCGTCATTGATGGATACGCCAAGGCTGCCAGAGACCACGATCTAGTCATCTGCGAAATCGGTGTGTGGAACAACCTGTTAGATAAAAATCCGGAGAAAAGAGAGGAAAACCTGGATCGGGCGATTAAGCAGCTGGAGCTTGCCGACTATGTCAGAGCAAATTGCTGTGTTAACATCGCTGGCTCCTACAGCGATCAGTGGGATGGACCCCATAAGGATAATCTGACGGAAAGGGCCTTTGATGAGATTGTCCTTACGACCCAGAAGATCATTGATGCGGTAAATCCAAAGTATACCTGCTATTCCCTGGAACCGATGCCCTGGATGTATCCCGACACGGCAGACTCCTACCTGCAGCTGATCAAATGTATTGACCGCAAGGGATTTGCAGCCCACCTGGATCCTGTTAATGTCATCTCAAGCCCCCAGCTTTACTACCGCAATGGTGAAGTGATCAAAGAATGGTTCGATAAGCTTGGCAATAATATTTTAAGTTGTCATGCAAAGGACATCACCTTAAGCGGAAAACTCACGGTACATCTGGACGAATGTAGGCCAGGACTAGGAGAGCTGGATTATGAAACTTACCTGAAATGTATCTCCAAGCTGGATGACAGGGTGTGCATGATGCTTGAGCATATGACCGAAGAGATTGATTATATTGAAGCTACAAAATATATCAAGGGCCTGGCAAATAAGCTAGGAATAAAGATATAAAAACATATACTCCTCAATAATATGTAAGCAAACAGCCTACGTTTCATTTGTTGTGGGCTGTTTGCTTTTAATGTAGATCTAGGAAAGAAATATTGCTTCCATTGTATTGACTGTCAGCATATGGTAAGATAAGGAAGTAATTGATGCAGGAGAAGGTAACGAAGACCTGAACGATAGTTTTGCAAGACCTAGAAAGGAACTTGAGGTAATGGCTATGACAGTAATGGTCTATTGAAGTTTCTACCACTGATGCTGTACGAAGCTATTGGGAGGACATGGTATCTGATTACGGCGATTATACCCAGGCTCACGATGAAACGGGCGGTTTAATGGTTGGAGATTATAACTTTGACGGCTATCGGGATATCGGACTGCAGATACAGACAACAGCCTATAATATTCCGTATATTTACTGGTTTTATAATGGCGACACGGGTACCTTTGATTATTATGGCTCTTTCCTGAGTTTTATTGAAATTAATGAGAATTCGCAGGAATGCATGGTAGAATATCGTGAGGCACAGACCTATTACACGGATACTTACCGTCCTGATGGTCAAGGGGGAATATACTTGGCAAAACGAGTCATAACGGAGTAAATGAATGAAAATGAATAGCGCACGTCCGAGACTTATTACGAAAAACCTTAGGTTGTATTAGTGAATATTGCGCTCTGGAGAATATTGATAATGGAGAAACGCCACTTTCGCCTGGACTTGTGAACAAACTTATGCATGAGTTTAAATGCAGCAGAAAATCTTCATCCCAGATCAATCATAAAGATCCAATCATACACAAAGCAAACAACCCACTACTCCATTGTAGTGGGTTGTCTACTAAAAAGGGGAGGATGGGCATTGGAGTTTTCATCCACTGTTGTCTTGTGTTATTTTGGTGGTGTTTAATAAATTGAAACGAAGAAGTAAGAGTTGTCTTATTCCGTCTCTCGTTGTATGTGGTGCGTAAAAAAGTGCGTATGGAGTTATGACATAGCCGTAAGAGAAGAAAAAAATTCATATAAAATTTGAT
>JAJUHH010000544.1 GCA_029267975.1 Clostridiales bacterium | reverse complement strand
GTAATCAGTTTCTTTCCAATATCAGAGAAGTGGATGCCATTGTCCATGTGGTTCGCTGCTTTGATGACAGCAATGTAATCCATGTGGATGGGTCAGTTAATCCTGCAAGGGATATTGAGACCATAAATCTTGAGCTGATTTTTTCTGACCTTGAGGTTCTGGAGCGCAGAATGTCAAAGACCATAAAGGGAGCGAAGAATGATAAGGCTCTGGCAAAAGAGCTTGAGCTGCAGCAGCGTTTGAAGACTATCCTGGAAGAAGGTAAAATGGCCAAGACCTACGCGGCTCAGGATGAGGAGGAGCAAGCCCTGCTTGACACTTACAATCTTTTGACAGCAAAGCCTGTGATCTATGCGGCTAATGTGAAGGAAGAGGACCTGGCGGATGATGGTGCACAAAACGAGTATGTGAAGACAGTGCGCAGTATTGCAGCCAGTGAGAATTCAGAAGTTTTTGTGATCTGTGCTCAGATTGAACAGGAGATTTCAGAGCTGGATGAGGAAGAAAAGCGTATGTTCTTAGAGGAACTCGGCTTAAAAGAATCAGGCCTTGAGAAATTAATTCGTGCAAGCTATCATATACTTGGACTAATGAGCTACTTAACTGCCGGACCCAAAGAAACCAGAGCCTGGACCATTAAAATCGGCACCAAGGCACCCCAGGCTGCCGGCAAGATTCACTCGGATTTTGAACGGGGCTTTATTCGGGCTGAGATTGTGAATTACAACAATCTTGTACAATGTGGCAGTTACAATGCTGCTAAGGAGAAGGGACTGGTTCGCTCCGAAGGGAAGGAATATGTGGTACAGGACGGAGATGTCATCCTGTTCCGCTTCAATGTATAATAAAAGCAGATTGCTTATGGGATATATACACTTGCCAAAATTGTTTGTGCAAGTGTATCTATCTTTATTCAGGAGAGGTAACAGTCAGAATGCTATGTACTCCAACTGCTGATTTTCTTTAATGGTGACTTAAAACAGAAAGTGGTGATGTTTGTGCAGATCATAAGCGGCGGAGATATCTATTTTCCCAATCTTGGAATAGAACTTCATGATGTAATAAGCAGTATTGATGTCTTAGGCTATCGTGTTGCCTTGTATGGAATAGTGATAGGATTGGGAATGCTGTGCGGCTGGCTCATGGCAGAATGGACTGCAAAGCGGACCGGACAAAGCTCTGAGATCTATCTTGACTTTGCACTCATTGCAATTCTGACTGCAGTGATCGGTGCAAGGGCCTATTATGTTATATTTGCTCTGGATGAATTTATTGACAAACCCTTGTCCGTCTTTAATCTGCGTACCGGAGGGCTTGCTATTTATGGGGGCATTATCGCTGCAGTGATTACCGCACTTGTTTTTTCTAAAATAAAGAAATATTCCTTCTGGCTGTTAGCTGATACAGGCTGCATTGGTTTGATCACCGGACAGATCATCGGACGCTGGGGAAACTTCTTTAACAGGGAAGCCTTTGGTAAATATACGGAGGGGCCTTTGGCTATGCAGCTGGCAGTCCAGGATGTGGATGCCGTATACCGGCCCGGTGTCCCGGTTACTAAATTACAGGAGCTATATGCAGGAAAAACTGCAGCACTGGAGCGAATCCTGGAGATCAGGGAGAAGATGGTGATGATCGATGGTGTACAGTACATTCAGGTTCATCCTACCTTCTTGTACGAGTCCCTCTGGAATCTTTGCTTACTGATCTTTCTCTTCTTCTATACAAAGCACAAGAAATTTGATGGTGAGATCATTTTATTATATATTGCAGGCTATGGTTTGGGTCGTGTCTGGATGGAAGGGCTGCGAACCGATCAGCTGTTCCTTTGGGGAACACCTATTGCTGTCTCTCAGCTGCTGTCAGGCTTATTGGTCATAGTTGCAGTTGTGGCAATTATCTATAAGAGAAGAAAGGCGCTTACCCTCTATCGGGGTCGTAAGCTGCATTAACCACGAAGGTATATCAGGGTCAAAGCGTAAGTGATTTGGGACTAATTTACCATTTCCTTCCTTTTGACTATATATTGACATATTTTGTTCGATTTTTCAAGAAAGTACTATATCTTGTAACATGATATCGAAATAGCTCGCAAAGCCAACATTTGT
>JAJUHH010000543.1 GCA_029267975.1 Clostridiales bacterium | reverse complement strand
GGTGTCCGGGATATGCATATGTATGATGTATCAAAGACACATGCTTCCTATATTATTGCGGACCTATGGAAATACAGCCACATGGTGCTGGCCTCCCCTACCTATAACATGCATTTATACTTTGTAATGGATGCATTGCTTAAGGATATCTCCGTATTAGGTTTAAAAAACCGCAAGGTATCCGTCATTGGCAATCATTCCTGGGCTACAGCTGCAATGAAATCCATGACAGAGCAGCTTGCTGCCATGCAGAATATGGAGCTGGTGGGTACACCGCTTGATATCCGCTCCTCTCTCAAGCCTGAACGTGAGGCTGATCTGGATGCTTTGGCCGATGCCATCTATGCATCCCTGGCATAATCAAGTAAAGTAATCAGATAACAAGTAAGCTGCCGTAGGATTTCTACGGCAGCTCTTTTTATTAAAGCTAATCTCTTACTTACAATTTCTTAGATCCTCTTCCTTCCATGGAAGACCGGCTTTCGAACAGAATCAGCACTTCGCCTAATCGATTGTCAGCTTCTTCACCCAGTCATAGCGGTTAACCTTAACCACTGCAACAATACATTTTAATATCTGGTCACATTTTAAGCAGAGAAAAACAATCCAGGTAGGTGCTCCCACATGAAAGGCCATAATATAGGATAGGGGAATAACAAGGCCCCAGACAAATATCAAATCATTAATCAATACAAAATGCACTGCTCCCCCGGCCCGGACAATTCCGGTTAAGGTGGACATCTGATAAGCGGTTCCGATCACAGTTACGGACAAGACGGTTAGCAATGCTGTGGCAATGGAAACTGTCTCACTGGATACCGAGTAAAAGCTTAGCATAAAATCTTTCATTACGAATAGTAAGGCTCCGGTACAAACACCAATGATGATAAACACCTTCTGGAACTTCCTGGCAATATATTTTATGTAGGTCATATTTCCTTCCCCTGCTGCATTTCCTACAATAATGGCGGATGCACTGGATGTTCCATAAACGCCTACACTGATGACGGAGAACATGGTATTGGCAATACTAACTGCTGCTGTTGAGGACGGCCCTAATCTGCCTACGATCGCTCCCTGAACCGTAAGGTTGATCCCCCACAGTATATCGCCGAGCATCACCGGTACCCCATAACGGATAAAATCCTTTAATAAAGCAAGATCCAAACGGATGAAATCCCTTAACCTTAATATAAGCTTTTTATCAATGAACAATACATAGATGAGAATTGCAATAAACTCGACAATCCTGCTTACCAGAGTCGCAGCAGCTGCTCCCGCAACTCCCATTTTAGGGGCACCAAGATGTCCAAAGATTAATATCCAGTTTAGGATTACATTGATCACAAAGGAAAGGAGGGAAAGATACAGACCAATCTTGACGGTCTTGATGCATCTCATGGCCGAAAGGAGGACACTGCTTAATCCAAAAAATAAATAGCTGAAGCTAACAATTCTTGCATATTTCACTGCCTCTGCTATAACCTGTGCATCGTTGGTATATAAACCGAGAACTTTATAAGGGAAGAAGAAGACCGCTACCCAGAAGCCAAGGGCACATATAATTACAATCTTCACTGCAATACCAATGATTCCCTTTACCCTGTCCTTATCTCCCCTTCCCCAGTACTGAGCAGCAATGATCTGCTGTGCTGTTCCAATTCCGATCACCAGCATTTGCAGGATCACCTGTACCTGACTGCAGATGTAAACGGCGGAGATAGAGATCTCGCCAAGTAGGCCTACCATAATATTATCTGTCAGGGAAACAGAGAAGGAAATCATATTCTGAAGGGCAATGGGCAAAGCCAGCATTAGTAATTGTATGTATAAATTCTTATTCTTCATAAGTCTGCCTTTCCTGTCGCAATCTGTCATCTGCCTGCGACATACAGATCTATTATACTTAATTTCTAGGGCTCAGACAATGTCAGATATTATACCAAACCTGACGATTCTTGTATCAATTAATGGTAAAGTATGTTAAAATAATGCCGCAGGGTATTTTTTCCTTTTTACACTTTTCCTTACGACATGGGGAAGCTAATAAATAATATTATGGAGGGGAATATGAAACCACTGGATAAGGTAAAACCTGAACTACTGTTC
>JAJUHH010000542.1 GCA_029267975.1 Clostridiales bacterium | reverse complement strand
GTCCCAGATTTGATAATCATAACCCTGATGTAAACGACTATCTCCAGTCCTACCAAGACTGCATCAATGAACTGGAAAAGCTCATTGCAGCCTTCAAGAAAGTGTCATTTCCCGATGTAGTTGAGCAGTCAATCGGTTTGAATGGGGCGTCGTCACAGACTGTACATACATCACCCACTATTGATACGGCGGAGGAAATTAAGAAATATAAAGCACTGCTGGAAGAGGGTATTCTTACACAAAAGGAATTTGATGCGAAGAAAAAGCAGTTGCTTGGAATTTAGCAAAGATGCTATAGGAAGCTCAATCCTACAGAAAGCTCGATATATTGAAAAATGACTTAATTTAAGAAAGGAACAATATGAAAGTGCATTTAAAAGGAAAAGTTTTGAGAATGACGCTCACTGTTTTGCTGTCCCTAACGATAATCTTATCTTTTGCGGCATGCTCTAAGGGAGAAAGTGAGCAGACCGGGGCTTCCCAGGAGAGTACAGAAGATGTAACACCCGAAGCTAACCAAGTCCCTGATAGCAACGATGGCAATGTGTCTACAGACACGGAATGGGCAGTCTACTGGTATCTATGCGGAAGTGACCTTGAGACCAATTATGCAGCCGCCACCAATGACCTGGCAGAGCTGTTGGATGTGAAGCTACCGGAGAATGTGAAGGTAGTCATCCAGACCGGTGGAGCCTCCGTTTGGCAAAATGATGTAATCAGCCCAGATACCCTAGGACGTTATGTCTATGACCAGAACGGATTGCAGCTTATTGAAGAGCTTCCCTCCGCAAGTATGGGTGATGCCCAGACGCTAAAGGATTTTCTTGCATTTGCGAAAGAAAACTACCCTGCAAAGCGAACTGCTATAATCTTTTGGAACCACGGAGGAGGCTCGGTATCAGGTGCAGCCTTTGACGAGCTGTACGGGATGGATTCCCTGAGTCTTGCTGAGATGTATCAGGCATTTATAGAGACCTTCGGAGAAGATCCGCAGAATCAGCCGGTGGATATTATCGGTTTTGATACTTGTCTCATGGCAACGGTGGATACGGCTTATACCTTCTCCGATATCGGCAGATACCTGGTGGCATCCCAGGAGGTTGAGCCGGGGAATGGCTGGCTCTATAGCGGTTGGATTGGAGCCCTGGCAGGGGCTCCGGATATGGAGCCGTTGGAACTTGCCAAGATGATCTGCGATACATACGAACAAGGTTGTATAGAGGTTGGAACAGAGGACAATATTACTCTGTCGGTTACCGATCTTTCCAAGGTGTCCGGTCTCCTTACCGCCTATGATGAGTTCGGCAAGGAAGCCTTGGCTGTGGCAGTAGAAAACCCGGCCTTCTTTGCTCGTTTTTCCAAAATTGCAAATAGTGTTGAAAACTATGGTGGCAATACCCGTGAGCAGGGCTATACCAATATGACCGATCTTGGAAGTCTTGCCGTAAAATCCTCAGAATTGCTGCCTGAGACCTCAGGGGCTGTCACAGCAGCCCTTGCCGACTGTGTTGTGTATAAGGTAAACGGAAAGTATCGTCCGGAATCGGCAGGACTATCCTGTTATTACAGCTATAACGGTGATGTGGATGATTTCAATGCCTATGCTGGTATCGGCCCTGCCGCGTCTTTTAAGTATCTGTATGCCTATGGTTTAACCGGTGAGCTTTCTGAGGAGGGGATGGATTATCTCTCCCAGATGAATTACAGCTCGCTGCCCCAGCTGCTGACCTTAAACAGCGTAAACTGGCAGGATATGCCCGTAACTGTGGATGAGAAGGGTAATTCCACTCTTACGCTGGGCAGTGAAGCGATTGATATTCTGTCCTCCCTGGCCTTCGAGTTATATTATGCTGATCCCAAGGAGGATATCATGCTATGTCTGGGCTCTGATAACGATATTGTAGCGGATTGGGAGAATGGCGTATTTAAGGACAATTTCCGTGGTGTATGGGGCAGTCTGGACGGTGCTCTGTGCTATATGGAAATTGCCTATGAGGGTGAAAACTATAACCAATATTCTGTGCCAATTCTGCTAAACGGCGAGGATTATAACCTTATGGTCATCTATGACTTTGATGCTGGGGAGTATTACATTGAGGGTGCCAGAAAGCCCC
>JAJUHH010000541.1 GCA_029267975.1 Clostridiales bacterium | reverse complement strand
TCCAGGCTACGGGTTTTCATACGTTACTTTACACTACCCATTTATCGATCACTGTCATCGGTTTCCTCTTATAAGAAAAGCCCTTCACTACAAACATAAGGCTGTAATGGGGCTGTCTTTACTCTATTAAAGTTGTATGTTATTGTATCAACTACATTTGTATTTGTCAAGCGTATCAACCGGTCAAAATGCACAAATTTTTTATCGAGTTAATCCGTTAAAGTATTTCGGCATAATTTTATAAAATCACATCAGATAATCATGAAAACACCGATATTACGCACTAGTCCCGACTTCAGATATCCATTGTGCAAAAGAGTCAACCTTCGCTGCAGAAAACTCATTTGTTGAAGCTGTACAAATTGCGATATGATCTCTCTGTTCTCTGTGGTTAGCTGATCACCATACAGGGTCAGGAATTCCTCCGCCTGCCGGTAAAGCTTCTGCAATGCTTCCTTCTGTAGATGAAGCTGTGTAATACGGTTCTTCAGATATGCCATGAAGCCGCTATCTCCCACTACATTTTCACTATGCTGACGATAATAAAGGGTAGGCTCCTTCACATAGCCGATCTTTCCAAAGGAGGAGGCTAATAAGCCAATCCACCAGTCATGGTATCGTGCCTGCTTAGGCAGGGAACTCCCCTGCAATATCTTGCGCAGCGCAGCATTTACCATAACCGTACACCCGATCAGTTTATTTTCCATAAGCATGTGCGAAAGATCTGTCTTTCTGGGATTTAAATGTCCGGAAGCAAAAAAAGAGGGATTGATGGTATTTAACTCGCTGTCAACCACTTCCGCATCTGTAAATACAGCCAGCGGTGTATGCTTGCCAAGCTGTGCCTCCATGTGACGCATACGCTTTAGGGTGCAGGCAAGCTTATGTTTCATCCATACATCATCCTGGTCGCTGAACATAACATAGTCCGTGGTAGTTCTGGATAATGCATTCAGAAAATTCACTGTAACGCCCAGATTGCTTTCATTCTGTATTGCATGTACCTTGTCAGGAAACCGCTGTTCATAATCCTTCAGTATCTGCATGGTAGAATCCTTGGACCCGTCATCGTAGATATATAGCTCAAAATCCTGATAGCCGGAAGCAAGAATAGAATCAATCTGCTCCGAGATGAATTTTTCACCATTATAGGTTGTCATCACAATCGCAATTGTACTCATTGATAAAAAACCCTGCCTTTTATATGATACTAACAGCCATCCGTCTACTTCCAGTATCCCTTATTCATACTGAAGCGTTTTACCACTTCCGCCGGCAATAAGGTATAATGACGACCAAGCTGATAGCCCAGATATTTAAATCCGCTGCTGATAATTAAATCCGGTATTAATAAGTATTGCTTTTTTTCTATGAGATATTTCAAAGTATTTTTTATCAGCCTGATTCCCTCAGACTCTGATTTGACTCCTGCGAATACCTCCTCGTATTCCTTATGAGATACGCCCAGATCAAAGTTGCGGGTAAACTGCTGCTGATAGGTATAGCGGTGGGCATGAATCACTTTTGCTTCCGCCACATAGGCAATCCGGTAATCAGCCCGTATCATGGCTGCTGCCATGATCATATCCTCATTAAAGATGGTCTTCTCCACAAAACCGCCCAGCTTCTGATAAATAGAATTGCGGTAGGTGGCACAGACATTGGAGCAGAAAAAGGTCTTGATTCCCAACTCCTTAAGGTCCTCCAGAGACTTTACACGGCTGCGCTTGGGGTAATTGAAGTTTCTTGTATAGCGTTCCACAAGACCTACGCTCTCATCCGCCAATTGTCTGGCATAGCTTGCCGAAACCCAGGGATCCGCATAGGGCTCCAAAAGCTTTTCAATGACATGCTCATCCGCCGGCACTGCATCCTGTGTCATGAACATCAGGATATCTGCACTGGACAGGGAAGCCCCGTATTTTCTTGTTCCGCCATGATCAAAATCCTTCTTTGCGATGGGTATCACAGTAATATTGCTGTCAGGAATGTTGGGAACCTGATACAGTCCCTGTTTTACCGCATCCTCGGATCTATCTGAGCTGCCATTCTGCATTTTTGATATCTTACCAGCCTCATCCGGAGTCTGACCACATTCTTCCTCCGTTTGATCACTCGTATCCAGAGCCTG
>JAJUHH010000540.1 GCA_029267975.1 Clostridiales bacterium | reverse complement strand
GCAACCATGACAGCCATCTGCTCTGCCAGTATAATGCCAATGGCATTGTTTGACAGGGTCATCTCCAAGGCAGTATGCTTGGTCTCAGTCAGATAATCATCACAAACCACTGCTGCCGCATACATTGCACGCTCTGTCTTACTGACTGTCCAACCGCCAAAGCCCTTTTTATCGCTAAGATAATTACTTACCTCTGTAATCTCATCGGCAAGCTTAATTACGTCCTCTTTCAGCAACGCACATATGCCAAGGAAAGACAATTCAATCCCTTGGCCGAATTTACATTTTCTATTTTTTAATTCCCTGTTAAGATCTGATACACGTTTGCATTTGGTATAAGCATCCTCATCACTAAATGCAAGAATATGAGATAAAGCCTGCACAGCATTCGAACTGAAGAAATCACCCTTCAGGATCCGGTAACAGCTTTCTGATTCCCGAATTACCTGATCCACCGGCCTATGTGTCATTGCCAGCAGGGATGCAAAGCCATAATCATCGGAAGAGGTCAAAAACCTGTGCTCCTGCTTCATGGCATCATAAAAGGCCTTTGCAGATCTGATTATCTTCTGATAATCATAGGGATCCGTTTGGAGTGCGATAGATATGGCGGCAAGCACAAGATAAGGGGAGGAATGAAAGCCTTCCTGCTTCATGGCATCGTAGACATTGAGCGTACTCTTAAACATTACCTCCGGGTCCGCTTGCAGCGCCAGCATAACTGCCGACATAAAGTTGGTGATATCTCTGAACTGAGAGAACACTCCCGTATTATCCTTGATAATCTTTCTGCAGCGGTCAATGGCATCCACATCCACCACCCGATTATCCATAACATAAAGCAAAGCTCCAAGCCTGTTGATAGTGGAGCTGTTCCATTTGTATTTTTTATTCAGTACAACATAATTATTGGCCAATAACTCACACTTATTCTCCAGCCGTTCTCTCATACAATCCACCTTTACTCATTCATGCGATATTATTATAAGCTTTTTGGGGGTAAGTGGCAACAGGAATGTTAGCAATTTGTGGGCTTGATTTGTGGGTTTGCAGGATTTGATCTGCGGATTTGTCCGCCGCTGCTGATCAGTCCGACCCCAAGATGCTCTGCTTCATATAAAATTGGTCCCTCTACCTCATATATTATCGTTCTACTTATTATGTTATGCAGATATGCTATAGTAGAGATTGAAATGAACCATGGAGTCAAAGATGAGTTTTGATTCATTTAATGCAGTATACTACACCGGGCTATTCATTGTACCGGGCTACATCATTGAAGAAATCATCGGAGCTCTCATGCCCATAAAAACTTATTCGGATGGTGTCAAATTGCTGCGTTGCCTGATTTACAGCGTCGTCAACTGTGCCGGATGCTCCTGGGCATATATCCTGATAACCAAGTATTTTACTGAGGATGATCCAGTCTACTGGCTCTTAGGGGTACTGGTAACCTTATTGGGTGCTGTCCTCTTAGGGTTTGTGGTCGGTTTGATTCGAAAGCATGGCATCATTCGGGATATTCTCAGCCGCTATAAGATACAGATTGAGAATGATGCCCCCTCTGCCTGGGACTATAAATTCAGCAGTATCACCGATAAAAAATACGTAATCGTCGACATGACCGACGATACCAAAATATATGGCTTATTTGCTTACAATTCCTTTGCCTCCTCTGTCGCCAGCGAGCGGGACCTGTACCTGGAGCAGTGCTATACTTATGAGGAGGGCCAGCCCTGGAAACCGCTTGAGCGCAATGAAGGTATCCTGATAAAGTGGTCCATGATAAAAGCCATAACATTCTTCGAAGATCAATATGAAGGGGATAATAAAGATGAGTAAAGCCGATGATAATCTAAAAACAATACAAAACATGTTGAAAAATACCTTTGCAAAGGGATATCAGCCACCGAAGCCGCATCCCGAAAATCAAAAGAGCACAAATGGCAGGTCCAAGCCGCCGGCATGTGATTCCCCGGTGACTAAGACCTCGGTAAAAGAAAAGCCGTAAACGGTAAACCATGGGTACCTCGCTCTTGACTAGTTTTTTTGAGATAATGTCCATAACTAAAAAACTAATAGTTTTTCGGAGGTACCTAGTTTATGGATAAAATCACTCATGAAATGCGACGTGCACAGTGGGCTTC
>JAJUHH010000539.1 GCA_029267975.1 Clostridiales bacterium | reverse complement strand
CTCAGCAATCCCTCTTCGGCATGGTGCGTAATGTCCAGACCTGTCCGGACTGTCATGGCAGCGGTAAGATTATTAAAGATAAATGTCATGTTTGCTATGGAACAGGTTATGTAAGTAATAAAAAGAAGATACAGGTATCCATACCTGCAGGTATAGACAGCGGACAAAGCGTTAGAATTCGTGGTAAGGGTGAACCAGGTATTAACGGCGGCCCCAGAGGTGACTTACTGGGTGAGGTAGAAGTAAGCAGACATCCTATTTTCCAGCGTCAGGATTATGATATCTTCTCCACGGCACCCATTTCCTATGCAACAGCAGTTCTTGGCGGAGATGTGAAGATCAGTACCGTTGACGGAGATGTTATCTATACAGTAAAGCCCGGAACACAGACAGATACCAAGGTCAGATTAAGAGAAAAAGGTGTTCCCAGCCTTCGTAATAAATCGGTACGTGGCGACCATTATGTAACACTTGTGGTACAGGTTCCGACGAATTTAACTTCCGAGCAAAAGGAATTATTAAGAAAATTTGATGATGCTATGAACGGAAGATCAGAGAAGCGTGAGTCGTCAGAAAACGAAAAGGGCAAGAAAAAATTCTGGAAATAAGGCTCCTATGAATAAGTGATTAATTATAGGGAATGAATTAAATAATGAACATAAGTAATCCGGAGGATGGAGTGAAAAATAGTCCACCCTTCGGATTGTTATATGGAGAGATATATATTATCATGATATCAGGATCATGATGAGACCATAAAAATGCTTTGTCATGATTGACCAGTGTCTTAAATGAAATTATAGTTACAAATATCAATCTTGATGAGATCAGCAGCATAATATCATGATAAAATGATGGATTGAAAAATAAATACATAGGTTTGCTTATGAGAAAATGGAGAGATTGCGATGAAATGGACGAAATTCACCTTGGAAACAACAACTGAAGCGGTTGATCTGGTCAGCGATATGCTGAGTGAGTTAGGGATTGAAGGTATTGAGATCAAAGACAAGGTTCCCATCACAGAAGAAGAAAAAAAGCATATGTTTGTTGATATATTGCCTGACCTTGGAGAAGATGATGGTATTGCTGAGATAAGCTTTTATGTGGATGCTGCAGAAGATCAGATGTCAATCCTATCCGCAGTAAAGGAAGGTTTAAAGGAGATGTCCACCTATGTTGAGGTGGGGTCGGGTAAGATTAGCCTGGATGAGACGGATGAAGAGGATTGGCTCAATAATTGGAAGGCTTTTTTTAAGCCCTTCCGGATTGATGATACCATTGTAATAAAGCCCACCTGGGAAGAACTCACGAATCAGAAGGAAGGGGATCTGGTGATTGAGATTGATCCCGGCAGCGCCTTTGGAACCGGCTCCCATGAAACAACAAAGCTGTGCATCCATGCAATGAAAGACTATGTAAAGACCGATTCTGTAGTACTTGATGCAGGAAGCGGCAGCGGTATCCTGTCAATTATAGCGAAGAAGCTTGGAGCAAGAGAGGTTCTGGGTATCGATATCGACCCCAACGCTACCATCACTGCCATTCAGAATTCTGAGGTAAATAAGCTCCACATCAAGGAAGGCTCCCTAAGCTTTATGACCGGTAATATCATCGAGGATGATGGGGTAAGGACAAAAATCGGCAAGAATAAGTTTGATGTGGTAGTGGCCAATATTCTTGCGGATGTGATTATCCCCCTGACCGATATTATTGGTGAGAACCTAAAGCAGGGCGGTATCTTTATCTGCTCTGGCATTATTAATACCAAAGAAGAAGACGTAAAAGAAGCGTTACTTAAGAACCGCTTTATTATTCTGGAAATCAACCGTATGGGCGACTGGGTATCCTTTGTCGCCAGCAAATAGCTCAGCCTCATGAATTGCAGCCAGCTCATCTTCTGTGACCGGAGTGGAACAGCCGAAGATGTTCATGGCTGCAATTAAGGTTAGTATGGTATATATCATTCTTTTCATAAAAAACCTCCATTCTGCAAAATCTGCGTACAATGATATCCATCAGATGATTAATTAGAGTCTTCTTTTGATAACAAGTAGTCCAACTGCTTGATTATGGGCAGCAGTGTTTTTGTCTTTCCTATAATAGACGACAGGATCAGATAAAAAGTTTCTGGTAATACTTGAAATAAATGTTGAACATAT
>JAJUHH010000538.1 GCA_029267975.1 Clostridiales bacterium | reverse complement strand
ATATAATCACATGAGAGGAACAATGGATTAGTATTGAAGTTGGGTGTATCGAATGAATAAATCACAGCAAATCTCAGAATCCCTGCCGCTGGCAGTTTTATTAACCCTATCCGGCGGCTTCATGGATGCTTACTCTTATGTATGCCGAGATCATGTTTTTGCAAATGCCCAAACCGGCAACATGATCCTGTTTGGAATTAATATTTCCACAGGTAATTTCAGAACTGCCCTGCAGTATTTATTGCCTGTTTCGGCCTTTGCCCTGGGGATTGCGGCTACAGAGATCATCAGATACCTTGTTCGCAATAAAAATATCGTTCACTGGCAGCAGATTATCCTTTTGATTGAGGCGATCATCTTATCCCTTGTGGCATTTCTGCCACAGGAGCTCAACCTGCTGGCCAACAGCATGATCTCCTTTGCCTGCGGCTTTCAGGTACAAAGCTTTCAGAAGGTGAAAGGGAGTAATGTCGCAACGACTATGTGTATCGGTAATCTGCGGGCAGCCACACAGGCAATCTGTGAGTATGGCATTTCTAAGGATAAGTCGGCAAAAGCAAGCGGATTGTTATACTTTAGTATCATCGGATTATTTATTGTGGGAGCTGTACTGGGGAACTTCTTTGTTAAGCTATGGGCTGAAAAGGCAATTGTGGGCAGCGTTCTGCTATTAATGACAGGCTTTGTGCTTATGCAGGTAGGGAAAGAGGATAAAAAGTTGGATCACTAGAATAATGGTATATTATGGTAAAATCAATTGATTTAAGTATACGTATAGTGTATAATAATATTAACAGGACTCCCCGCACCTCTCACTCACGTGATGTGTCCCATGGGGAGACATTTTTTTGTTGGGGTAGATTATGGTGAATATTAAAGAAGCAAAAACATATAATGAGCAAGTTGAATTAATAATTAAGAAAAAAGGCTTTCTTATTGATGATGAAGCGAAATGTATAGAGTTTCTTAAAAAAGCCAATTATTACCGCCTTTCAGCATACTATCTTCCCATCACTTTGGCAGCCTTTCCTTTCATCTATCGGTCTCAATAAGCTTTACATTTATTACTCACAGCTTAAGACATATTCTTCAATCGCATCTGCCACAATCTTAGATACTCTTACGGCCTCAACCACAGTTCTCGCTCCGGTCACAACATCTCCGGAAGCAAATACCCCTTCCCGTGTGGTGCGTCCAAACTCATCCGTTACCAGTAAGCCACGATGATTAATATCGATTCCCTTGGAGCTGTTTATAATATTTCGTCTGGGGCTCTGTCCTACGGCCACAATGACGGAGTCACATGCAAAGAGACCCTCACTGCCTTCTATGTTCTCGGTGATTTCCTTTCCTCTTTCATCCGTACCAATCACCTTGGTCCTGATATATTGCACACCCTCGTCAACAATCTCAAGAGGAGCTTGATAATAGGCGAATTTCACACCGTCAAGCTTGGCATAAGCTACCTCAATGGGCTCAGCATCCATACTTACCTCACCCTTGCGATACATAATGGTAACATCCCGGGAACCGTTGCGCAAAGCGGTTCTGGCCACATCCATGGCAACATTTCCCGCACCGATGATACAGACCTTCTTACCTAAGGTATAGACCTCTGGGCTCTTCAGATAATCGATAGCAAAATGCACATGTCCTAAGGTTTCTCCCTTGATACGCAGGGTTTTGGGATTCCATACGCCGGTACCGATAAATACAGCTTTATAACCATCCCGGAATAAATCATCTACTGTAATGGTTGGGCCGATGAGGGTGTTGGGGCGAATTTTGATGCCCATGTTAAGTAATTTATCCCTTAATTTATCAAGCAGGGCTTTGGGGAGCCTGAACTCAGGAATGCCATAGCGCAACACTCCTCCAATCTTATCATGGGCTTCAAAAATGGTGATGTCAAAGCCCCTGGAGGCAAGCAGAATGGCAATGGTAATACCGGCCGGACCGGAACCAACAATAGCAACCTTATTACCGGTCTTCACTGGAGACTTTCCCTCCACATAATTAAGGTAATAATCAGAGATATAGTTTTCTACCATACCCACCTTAATCGGGTCGCCTTTTCTGCCCAGGACACAATGTCCTTCACATTGCTTCTCATGAGGACATACCAGGGAGCAGATAACAGATAAGGGATTATTATCAAATAATTTATCACCGGCT
>JAJUHH010000537.1 GCA_029267975.1 Clostridiales bacterium | reverse complement strand
GACATAGATCGATCCTGTATATTCCTTCAGGAGGGGGGACAGCTGATTCATATGATTTAAAATGATGGAAATATCCTTGGGTTCATTGATGATACCTTTTCCTTCCCAATCATATACAAAACGCAGGATCATCTGCTTATTCCGCTCTGTGAAATATCTGAAGATCCTCTTGATATTCCAGAGCGCCTTTTCTGTCAGTGGCTCCTCCCGGAAGGCATATAGATTAATCTCCACCAGGCAAAGCTGTTGATCCTCCCGGAGCAGCACCTCCTCAATTACCTCCCCGTCCGGCTGCAGATATTCCTGCTCTGCAAAGAAACGATAAAGGCTATAAAAGCCGCAGTAGGGATTATTCAGGGGCAGCGTCTTTTCTGTTCTTGGAAGGGGCATCCATTTTATTTTTGAAACAGAAATTTTTCGTGTCATATAGAAACCTTCTTCCTGCTATACTGATAAAACGATCCATTATTTTTGAATTCCTCTTCTTATCCTGACCACCACTGTCAGAATGCTAAGGGGCATGATCAGCATATAGGTAATCTGCTTCAGGAGACCGGAATGCATACTGATGCCTGCGGTTCTCTCATGCATCACTGCTTTTGTTTCCACCACACGATAACCCAGCAAGAGCATTTGAATAATCATATTAGCATCTGGATAGAAATAATCAAAATTGCCAAAATTAGAATAATATGTAAATGCCTTGCGGTTTAATCCCTGCAGACCTGAGGTAGGGTCAGTGATGGTCTTACCGGTTATTCTCTTGATCAACCAGGAATACATCCATAGGGAAATACGCTTTATCCCTGAGATACGAAAGGATTGACTTCCCTTTAAAAAACGGGATCCGATCACGATATCCGGCAGTTTCCCCTCCGCATCCGGCTTTGTCAGGCATTCATAGATATGGGGAATATTAGAGATACAATGCTGTCCGTCCGCATCAATCTGAATAACATAGTCATAGCCTCTGCGGACCGCATACTTATACCCTACCTGAAGGGCAGAGCCATAGCCAAGATTAAATACATGGGTCACAACCGTCACATCAAAGTTCTTAGCAATGTCCCCGGTCTGGTCGCTGGACGCATCATTAATTACCAGAATATCCGCAAAGCTGCGAATCTCCGGTGTACATAAATTCTGAAATAAAGCTGCCATATTCTCTTCTTCATTAAATGCGGGAACTATAATCAGTACTTTATTCATCCTTACCGTCCTTTTCCTCCTTAAGCAGCGCCAACATGCTATTTAGGTCATCCGGATAATCAAAAACCTTCTCACGCACATGGCTTGCATACTTTATTCGTAGTTTGGGTTCATCAATGATTCTTTTTATCTCCTGCACCAGACGATCCACACTTAGAGGGAACAAACTTCCGTCATAGCCATCTTTGATCTGTTCCCTGTTGCCGGTACAATCTGATGCCAGTATAACCTTGCCTAAGATTTGTGCTTCTTCAATTGCAATGCTCTTTCCCTCAAATCGGGTAGCTTGCACATAGATGTCGGCCTGTTTCATATATGGATAGGGATTATCCTTGGCTCCCATCAGGATAAAGTATTCCTCCACGCCAAATTTTTTAATCATAGCTTCCAGACTGCTTCTTTGTGCTCCCTCTCCGATGATATACCAGCGCAGCGGATATCCCTCCGCTCTCAGCCTTGCCAGTGCTTCAATTGCGATATCATAGCCCTTCTGATAATGCAGCCGTCCGACGGTCAGCAATCGGATACCGTCAAAGTCATCCGTAAAGCCTGCTCCTGTGTCAGCCTTTTTAAGGATCTCATCCCTGTCAAGGAGATTGCGAAATAAATGTATCTTCTCCCGGTACTTGGGATAAACCTTACAGAATTTCTCACCCACCTCATTGGACACCACAAAGATGCGCTCCATCTCCTCATAGCAGTTTTTGTCCATCCTGGCTGTATAGCCTGCTTCCTCATAATCAATATGAATAAATGCTGCTTTATGATGGGCCTTGACCTGATCTGCCAGGTAATAAGCAGCCGCTCCCTCAATATAGGCCACAGCAAGATCATAGGTTTCCTTTAGGGCCGGACGCCCTGCAGCCAATATCCTCCATAATACCTTATCAAACTGGAGCTTTCTGCCGGAGGATTTTTGTTCTATGATATTCCCCAGCATACTTCCAAGTAAGCGAAAGCCTGTCAGCTT
>JAJUHH010000536.1 GCA_029267975.1 Clostridiales bacterium | reverse complement strand
GCCTCCTGAATGACTGCAAATACGGTTATGACATTTTAGGAAGTACGATCCGGCTCACCCTTTTAAAATGTGCGACCTACACCAATCCTGAGGCAGACAAAGGAGAGCATAGTTTCAGCTATTCTCTGTATCCACATGCTGGAAGCTTTAAGGAAGGAAGAACAGTTCAGGCCGCTTATGCTTTCAATAAGCCTATGACGGCGATAAAGGTAGAGAAGACAGCAGGAGTGTTGCCTGAGGAATATTCCCTTGTAAAGACTGACGCAGATAATATCATTATTGATACGGTGAAGAAGGCAGAGGATTCAGAGGAGGTCATTGTCAGACTGTTTGACTGCTATAACCGCCGTACCAAAGCAAGGGTTAACTTTGGTTTTCCTGTAAAGGAAGCTTATGTGACCGATTTGCTGGAAAATAAAATAGAGGCGCTTACAGTGATGGATAACGCTGTTACAATCGAGGTAAAACCTTTTGAAATTGTAACACTAAGTGTACAGCCAGGGAATGCACAGTAACATTTGCCTGTGAAACCTTCGTATAAGCGAATGATATATTTATGCGGATTCTTCGGAATCCGCATTTTTACTTTTTCTCTGCATGAAATATGCTAATATCAAAAACAATATTATCGTAGGCTAATCGGATTGGCTAATGAGGAGGTCGGAGTGGATAATCAACGTAAGGACAAGCAGGAAGCAGAATATATAGTAACAGTAGATGAACAGGATACTGAGACAGGATATATGGAGAAATTGGAGGCGCATAGGCGAGGTATCCTGCATCGGGCATTTTCCGTCATAATATTTAATCAAAAGGGGGAAATGCTTCTACAAAAGAGAGCGGCTACGAAATATCATTCTCCGGGATTATGGAGCAATACCTGCTGTAGTCATCAAAGAAGGGGAGAAACCTTAATCCAGGCAGTTTCCAGAAGGCTTCAGGAGGAATTAGGGTTTACCTGTGACTGTAAAGAAATATTTCATTTCATATACCGTGTGGAATTTGATAACGGCTTGATCGAACATGAATTGGATCATGTATTTTTGGGTTATTATAATGGAATAGTAAGTCCGAATAAAGAGGAAGTTGGAGATATAAAGTGGGTTGATCTTACGAAGCTGAGTAAGGATAGGAAGGAGCATCCGGAGCGCTTCACCTATTGGTTCAAGATATTGATGGATCAGCCGGAACTGTTATCGATAGCTAAGCTTGTATCAGGGGATAAAGAATGGATCAGTTGAAGAGACAAGAAGCATTTGGAGAGGCACATGGAAAGCTGATATTAGTAGGGGAACATGTTGTGGTTTACAATAAACCTGCGATTGCGATCCCAATTCCATTAAAGATCAGAGCTTGCATCAGAGATAATCCTGGTGAAATATCAGTATCCTCAAGCATTTATTCAGGGAAATTGACTGATATGCCAGAGCCTTTGACCGGAATATCAGACTGTATCAAAGGAACCTTTGAACGCTGTAACAAGGCACTGGAAGGGATTCATATCGATGTCACATCAGAACTTCCACAAGGGAGGGGGCTAGGGTCCAGTGCAGCTTCCGCAACTGCTGTTGTAAGAGCAATCTATAAATATTTTCAGAAAGATCTTACGAAAGAGGAGCTTTATTCACTGGTGGGGCTGGCAGAGACCTATGCCCATGGTAAACCAAGCGGCATTGATATGGTGGCAGTAGCAGGGGATGATGCGATTCTATTCCAGAAACCAGAGAAGGTATCTATGCTGCCTGCAGCAAAGCCCTTCCATATGGTTGTAGCGGATACAGGATTAGCTGGTGATACGAAAAAGGCAGTGGAACATGTAAAGAAGTTAATAGAACAGAGCCCTCATACCATTGAATTGATCATGGATCAAATAGAAGATATCGTTATGGGTGCAAAAAAGGCTATCCTGGAGGGTGATTCAGAGCTGCTGGGCAGCTTATTGCTTAAGAACCATGAAAAGCTAAAGCAGCTGGAGGTCAGTGATCCATTGCTTGATCATTTGGTGGAGGCTGTCATCAGTTCCGGAGCCTTGGGGGCTAAGCTTACAGGTGCTGGTATGGGTGGCTGTATGATAGCGCTGACGAAGGATAGGAGTAAGGCGGAATTGATCTCGGAGAAGCTGATTAAGGAAGGTGCCAAGGTAGCCTGGTATTATTCAACTGATTCTAATCGGATTGATC
>JAJUHH010000535.1 GCA_029267975.1 Clostridiales bacterium | reverse complement strand
AGAGATTGAGGATCTTCATGATTGCTTCCGGGTTCTTACATTTTGAACTGATGACAAAGAATTCACCAACCTGATTACTTTGAACACCCTGTCTCACTTCATATCCTTCAGCGGTCGGGAGCGGGTAAGGTCTTGTAATCACACCTGAATCCTCATAAATGATGTTAAAGGGATGCCATGTACCCCAATTCATATGATAAGTCATACCAATGGTACCCTGAGCCCAATCTGTTTCCAGCTTTGAAGTATCTTTCACCGTAAACTCAGGATCAATCAGTCCCTCACTGAACATATTACGCACTACTTCTAGAGCCTTCTTAGCCTCAGGCTGGATATAGGAGAAGGTGATCTTTCCATCCCTACGATAGAAAATGCCATTATTGCCATAGCAAGGCACGCCATAAGCCTCAAGAATACCCATAATTGTACCATAGTTACTCTGAATAACATTATCCGCAAGACATAAGCCATAGGTATCACCATTGATACCATTGCCATCCGGATCTCCGGTTCTGAATATGCGCGCAAGTTCTACCATTTCTTCTATGGTTGTGGGCGCTGACTTACCTACGTTCTTAAGCCAGTCATCACGGATCCAGAGGTTTGTGCACTGATGGAAATTGTTGGTCATATAAGGAAATGCATAAAGCTTTCCATCCACGGTTACACCTTCAAAAGCATCTGCATAATCGGTTTTGTACTGCTTCACCTCATCGGATGCATATTTATCAAATACATCTGTTAAGTCCATAATGTAACCTGCATCAATTGCCTGCTTCAGCCAGTTTCTGTCGTCAAACTTCAGAACATCAGGCAAATCACCGGAAGCAAGAAGAACATTCATCTTGTTCTTGTAGGCATCTGTTGTAATGTCAGCAGAGAAAGCTACTTCAACGTCGATATTGAAGGTGTCCTTAATGAGTCTCGTCCATCCGTTATCTTCATAGCTTTCTCCATCACGGAATTCCTGAACAGCTGATGCCTGTATTGCGGTTGTAATCGTAACAGGTTCATCATAAGCCCCCCACTGCGGATCTGCCTCTGCAGAATTAGCAGTTGATGATGAAGCACTTGTAGTCGGGGCTGCAGGTACATCGTTGCTTGTGCTTGTGTCGCTCTTACCTGCGCAGGCTAGGAGATTAGCAAGCATAGTAATCATTAAAACCACCGTAAAGATTGTCTTGCAAGCTTTCTTCATAATCTTTTCCTCCATACATTATTAGTTTATTGGGTTTCCCCTGAATTAACGGCGTTCCCCTGCCGCTACTTCCGTTCCTTTATTTCTCTCGTATGCGATAACTAACAAATGCAAATCTCTTGCTGTCAGGCGACCATGAATTTACATTGATTGTACCCTGCCCTCCAAAAAGCTTCACAAGGGTCCTGACCTCTCCACCCTGGGCAGACATCAGCCGAAGCTCAACATTTTTGTGTGGTAGATGTTCCTCCGGCTTAAGATCCCCTTTCTTATAAGCGATCATAACAACCGTCTTCCCATCCGGAGAAATATGCGGAAACCATGTATTCCATCCCTCATCAAAGGTCATCTGGGTCTGTTCTGAGCCATCCTTTTTCATGCGCCACACCTGCATGAGTCCCGTACGTACCGAATTGAACCAGATATATTCTCCGCTTGGATCATATTCCGGTCCGTCATTCAGACCTTGGGAATCGGTAAGGCGCCTTTCTTCTCCGCCTTCAACGGGAATGGTGTAAATATCATACTCGCCCTTTCTTTCTGCACAATAGGTAAGCATTTTGCCATCCGGCGACCAGCCGTGCAGGTAACTGGGTCCAAGGGGAGTGATGAGTCTTGGAACTCCACCGCTCATGGGGAGAATGTAGATCCTAGACTTACCATCTTCCTTTGTGCCATGACTGACAGCAATGTAATCACCATCAGGAGAAAGTACATGATCATTATTGCAGTTTGTTACATAATCACTGTAGATCTCCTCAATCTCTTTTGTCTCTAAATGAAGCTTATAAATCTTACCCTTGCTGTTATAAATTAAATATTTACCGTCCTTTGACCAGTTTGGTGCTTCTATGAGATAGTCAAATTCATGAATGATCTCTCTGGTTCCTTTTTCAATATCATAGATTTCCAGAATTGATTCATCCTGATCCCGGTCCCATACCCTGGATATGTCACTCAACTGCATTGAATCACCTCGTATTT
>JAJUHH010000534.1 GCA_029267975.1 Clostridiales bacterium | reverse complement strand
TTGAAAAGCTTGAAGATCCATATTCACATTCAATAAGAACAGTTATTTCTTCTATTGATCTTATCCAGGCTGAAATCGTAAAATTATCAGGACAACTTGATAGGCTTTATGATCTTTTGGAGCAAGGAGTTTATTCTGTTGACATTTTCCAACAAAGGAGTAAAAGACTTAATTCTGAGATAGACACTCTAAAAAAGACTTTGGATAGTAATAAAAAGCAGTTGGACATTCTTATGATCCAGGCAGCATATAATGATGTATACATACCAAAAGCAGAGCATCTACTTGACGAATACCACCATATTGATAGTGCTTATGAAAAGAATGTAATTTTAAAGGAACTAATAAATAAGATTATATACACAAAAGATACCCCTAACAAGAAGGGTGATAGAGAAAACAGAAACTTTGAAATCGTTATCGATCCTAAAGTTGTTCAATTTTAACTATTACTTATGACTAGTATGGGGTTATGTGTAGCCCCATTCGTAGGTCATCAAAAGCACCATATCTGCAACCGCACCAATGGCCGGATAGTTGTGCGCTTCATAGAGTAAGCCTGTCTGTGTTCCGGAGGTTTTAGGAGCCAGAGCTACCATAGTGATATACCCTTCTGCAGATAACCTGGTATGCACCGCCGTAATAAAATTAAGGAAGCCTTGGGCATCCTCAGGCAGAATAAACTCAAAATCTATATCCAGGCCATAATAACCCTTCGCTTCGATATTGTTTACGATATTATTGATAAGATTAGTCTGTGCTTGCGGATTGGCAAATAAATTATGGGCGATACTAGTATCAAAGGTACCTTGTGCATTCATAGGTGCCAGCATCATGATCGGTGCCACACCAAATTCCTTTGCAATAGCGATTAGCTCCTCATCGTCTACAGGAACCAGCTCACCTGTAGGTGTAAAACCATAGGTAAAGATCGAGAGATAGGTTAAAAAGGGAAGTGTTTTTCTTAGAACTGTTCGATCGATAAACGGATATGCATAGCCATTTATAGCGATTGTATCGACAATTTCCTCATCAGCATAACTGATGACCAGCGTCTGGCCCGGATAAAGAGTCTGTGATACTGCGATCTGCGGATTTCGCTGCATTAATTGAGTTACAGTTATGCCATATTGCTGGGCTACGGATGTTAATGTCTCTCCCTCTGTGACAGTATGAACCGTCTCAGGTATTCTGATACCGATACTTTGCCCAACCAAAAGACGATCTGGATTTGGAAGCTCATTTTCTATAATGATGCGTTCTGCAGATACTCCATATTGCTGCGCGATTGAACTTAGTGTGTCACCCTCCTGCACGGTATGAATTATCATCGTAAACACCTTCGATTAATCAAAACTATGTAAATAATATATGCTTTATAATACAGATGGTGAAATTTTCGACACAATGTTGCATCCCCATCTGTCTTGTCGTATAATACTACTAGTTTTGTCGGTTAAAAAACATATATGTATACTATTATGTAAAGAAAGGAATGGAAGTATCATGAACACATTCAAAGAAGTTTTCCCAGATATGTTGCGCAAAAATCCCTTTCAGCTTATAGGCAAGGACTGGATGCTCATTACAGCAGGTAATAAGAATAAAGTAAATACCATGACAGCCTCCTGGGGTGGTCTTGGGGTTATGTACGGAAAAAATGTTGCCTTCATTGTGATCCGTCCCCAGCGTTATACCAAGGAGTTTGTGGATCGGGAAGAGACCTTCTCCCTGAGCTTTTTAGAAAAGGAATATAGAAATACACTGAATTATCTTGGTACCGTATCCGGTAGAAATGAGGATAAGATTGCAAAAAGCGGTCTGACTCTGGAATATTATGATAAAACACCTTATTTTAGTGAAGCATCCCTTGTATTCCTCTGCAAGAAAATATATGTGCAGGATATGATAGGAAGCTCAATTCTGGAGGAAAGATATCGCCATAATTTCTATCCCGGCAATGACTTCCATACCCTGTATATCGCAGAAATCACTAAGGTACTGCAGGCTGCCAGAAAACCTATATCGGAAGACTAAATAGTCAAATTATGCGACAAAGGAAGGGAGCAACGACTCAATATCTTTTATCAGTTAGGCCAGACAAATACAGGAGCCAGGTCCAGGGACTAAAGGTAGATTGCAGTCTCTGATTATAAAGAGATTACCTTAGTCCCTTGACCCGGC
>JAJUHH010000533.1 GCA_029267975.1 Clostridiales bacterium | reverse complement strand
TTGCTTTGAATTAAAATTAAGGGAAGGCGCATGGTGATGCCCTTGATCCATAAACCCGATCAGAAAGGATAGATTATCCTTTCCGGTGCTTAGGCTAACCTCATGCCCCGGTCCCACATCCGATCTTATGTCCGCTCCTGCATCCAAGCTGCTATCCGGCCCTTCATCCACTCTTACACTGATATCCGGCCATACATCCAAGCTCCCATTCGTCCTTTCATTCAGTCCGATACCTCCCTCCCAGGAGATCTGGACCAGATAAGAGTCCTGATCCAGGATGCGTTCTAACAGCAGGCTGCCTTCCTCATGAGAAAGAATCTTGGTATGATGTCTGTCAGCACTATACCAATCTGCTCCGCTAATCTCCGGTGAGCCATAGGAAAAGCTAATCCGGACACTTAGGTCTCCGGTCCGCAATAGCTCGGATTCAATCTGAAAAGACAGAATATCCATCTGTGGGTGACAGGAGCTTAGTACCCTGCATACCTGCTGTCCTAACAGAAACTCACTGTATAATATCCCACTGTAAAGATCCAGTCTTTGATGGACTTGCGTAATTTCAGAGGCTTGAATTGGCCTGCCTTGATAGAGCAAGCCAATTCTGCCCAGATTCATCCGGTGGGGATTACGCCTGAGCCAGTCATAGATTTCTTCCTGCCCCGGCTTACGTTCAACGGCGTAGGTGACGGTACGCCCGTTATACTGGTATTCTGTTAATGTAAGATCCTCTAAGGTATAATAGGTATTCCCCGGAGCCGGTGAGCTATGCCAGCCCCACTGACTCATTGTACAAAGAGGACAACCATTTTCAGCATAATATTCATATAGGCTCTGCATTCCGGTAACATCCGCTGTAAAGGCCAGCTCTCCGTTCCCTACAGACAAGGGTGCGGATGGAATTATTTCCTTCAGTACCGGATTATGACGTGTTACAAGTGAATAACGGTCTATTGCCATTTACTTTCCTCCAATGTAGTATGTAACCTCTACCTGCCCCAGCATTTATTACTATCTATGTAATTACTACTATTACGCTACAAACTATCACTGCACTTATAATCTCTGTACTTGCTACCTTGGTATTTCCTTGCTCTGTTCTTGCCCTAGCCTTTGATACCACTGGTACTGATACCTTCTGTCAGGTATTTATTAAAAATCAGGAAGATCAAAAATACCGGAATCAGGGACAGGGTGGACATGGCAAACATGGCCCCATAGTCCGTCGTTGAGGAGGAATCGGCAAAGAGCTTTAAAGCAATGGATACCGTATATGACTTGGGAGTACTTAAGTATACCAGGGGTCCCTGAAAATCATCCCATTTCCAGTAAAACTGTATAATAATCGTCGTCACGATCACTGGCTTTAATAAGGGAAAGATTATATGGGTGAAGATGCTATAACGGCTGCAGCCGTCAACAAATGCCGCTTCATCCAGCTCCCTTGGTATTCCCTGCATAAACTGCATCATCTGATAGATAAAGAAGGCCTGCCCCAAAAAATGCGGCAGCACCAGGGGGAGAATGGAGGGAACCAAACCCAGATTATTATATAATATGAACTGAGGAATTAACAGTATCTGTCCTGGCAGCAGCAGGGTCATAATCATACAGGTGAACAAGACCCTCCTGCCCCGATAACGCAGCCTTGCAAAGGAATAAGAAATGCAGGCAGAGCTGAATACTGTGGCCACAGTTGCAATTGCAGTTATCACAAAGGAATTCTTAAAAAAGGTTGCGAAGGTGATCTTGCCAAAGCCCCTCCAACCGGTTACATAATTATCCCAACGCCAATTGGGCGGAATAAGGGAAAGGGAGCCATTAAGGATCTCCACATTATTCTTTAGGGATCCGGTGATCATCCACAGAACAGGATAGATCATCACAAAGCCAAAAGCAAAAACAAATAAGTGATAGAAAAATGTTCTTAAAATTTTTTTATTCTGTAATCTCATATCATTAACCATACCCTTCTTGTTGGCAGTGTAAACTAATCCTGTCATCCTCTCTCAGCTTCAGAAAATACCCAGTATTTTGAGGTCTTAAATATTATGTAGGTGATAAGACTCATGACCACTAACATCACCCAGCTCATTGCACTGGCATAACCCATATCGTAATATTTAAAAGCCTGGTTATAAACATAGAGGGCATAGAAGTTGGTGGCATCATTGGGTCCGCCCTTGGT
>JAJUHH010000532.1 GCA_029267975.1 Clostridiales bacterium | reverse complement strand
GTCTTCAATACGAACGCCTCCAAAGCCCTTGATATAGATACCCGGCTCAACGGTAATGGCCATGCCTTCCTCAATAATATCCTCTTCCAACATGGAGAATCTGGGGTTCTCATGAATATGAAGTCCTACGCTGTGTCCAAGACCATGTCCGAAGCAGCCTTCATAACCGGCCTGATAGATGATATCTCTTGCGACCTTATCTACTTCCTTACCCTGAACACCTGCACGAATAAACTCCAGTGCTGCCAGCTGCGCTTCCAGTACCTTGTTATATACTTCCTTCTGCTTGTCAGAAGCCTTACCGATCACGATGGTTCTTGTCATATCAGAGCAATAGCCTTCATAAACGCAGCCAAAGTCCATGGTAAGGAAATCTCCCTGCTCAATCTTCTTGGCTGTGGGTACTGCATGTGGCATGGAGGAGTTTACACCGGAAGCAACGATAGCATTAAAGCTGAGTCCTTGTGCACCTTTAACCTTCAGCAGATATTCAATACGAGCCGCAATCTCAAGCTCAGTCATACCGGGCTTAATAAAGTCAAGGATTTCCGTAAATACCTGATCTCCGATTGCTTCTGCCTTCTTGATCATCTCTAATTCTCTGGGCGTCTTAACGCGGCGCATTGCCGTAATTTCACTGCCAAGAGGAAGCAGCTCCTCTACTTTCAGCTTTTCCTTCAGTCTCTGATAGGTGCCAAAAAGCATATCTTCTGCTTCAAAAGCCAGGCGGCTGACTCCGTCTGCTTCCAGCAGTTCATTTAAAGTGACCTCATAGCCGCCGTTACCGATGGTTACTACCTCATAGCCTTCCGCTTCCTGTTCCGCCTGAATTGTGTAACGAAAATCCGTAACCACTGCGTGACGCTTCTCCGAGATATACAGATATCCGGTGGCACCGGCAAAACCGCTGATATAGCGCATATTATCGCCATTTGAAATAATTACTGCTCCTAAAGATTTTTTTTGTAATACTTCCTGCACTCTCTTATAATTATCCATTTTCCTTACCTGACTTTCTTTATTATTCTTATTATAAAGTTTTCTTTTATTAAGCTTCTTAATAACTTAATATATATCGCTTCTCGTTAATCGATTCTTATTAAGCTTTTCTTATTATGCTTTTATACAAGGCTTATATATTAAGCTTTATATTCGTCCTTTCTTTGCTGGTTAGCTCCCATTAACAGAGCCAGGGCTTTCTTGTCTCCCCTTCCTGCCTGTCACTTACTGCTTGCTTAGATTAACAATAGCTTCCATGGCCAATAAATATCCCTGTAATCCCAGACCGGCAATCTGTCCGCTGCATACCGCTGCGGTAACTGAGTTATGCCTGAACTCCTCTCTCTGATGGATATTGGAGATATGTACCTCAATCTTAGGAATGGTCAGACTGGCCAGGGCATCCCGTATGGCATAGCTGTAATGGGTATAGGCACCGGGATTTATGATTATTCCATCCACCTGATCGTAATAGGCCTTTTGGAGTCGATCGATAATCTCTCCTTCTCCATTGCTTTGAAAGGTTTCGACAGTTACATTTAACTCCCTGGCCTTCTGTTGAATCAGGTCCAGTAAAGAAGCATAATCCTGTGACCCATAGATGCCTTTTTCACGAATTCCTAAAAAGTTTAAATTAGGGCCATTAATTACCAACAGCTTCATACAATTCCTCCTGCCTTTGCGTAATGTATTGAACCACCCTGCCTATGTAAGCCTGTCCCATGTGTCTTAGGCTGAAAAGCTCTGCTTCCTGTAAGCCTCAAGAATACTGCTTATGATATCCTCAAAGGATCTTCCATCGGTGACCACCATTGTATGAGCAGCCCTTTCATAGATTGGGGTCCTATAGCTTAACAGCCCTTCAATCCTTTGTTCCACATTATCCCCCTTTAGTAAGGGTCTGCTGCGGTCTCCCTTTAAGCGTTTGACTGTTGTCTCCTTTGAGGCCTTCAGATAGACCACATACCCCAGTTCCTTCAGAAGCTTTGCATTCTCCTCCCTCAGGGGTAACCCTCCACCGGTTGATAATACTGTGCCGGATAGCTCCGGCAGCAGCTCCTTTAGTAAGTTTGTCTCCATATTGCGAAAATACTCTTCCCCATGGACCGAGAAGATATGATCAATGGTATCGCCGGCTTTTTCTTGCAGTATTTGGTCCGTATCGTAAAACTGATAGGACAGGGCTCTTG
>JAJUHH010000531.1 GCA_029267975.1 Clostridiales bacterium | reverse complement strand
CTCCTTCATGTCAAGTATGTTGCGGGTTAATGCTTCTTCCACCCCGCTTACGGAGGGCAGGTACTTAAAGGTATGAATGGTAGCAGCATCAATCTCTAGATCGCCAACCAGCCATTCATTATCCAGCTGGATTTTAGCAGCAAGATCGACATTCTGGTCAACCCAAACAGATGCCTTTTGAATTGCCCGTACAACTGCGGCTACCTGGTCGGGGTATTGCTCCAGGGTCTCATTGCGCACCCATAAGGAGCAGCAATACTCATCCTTTAAGAGGTCTGAGGTAGCGGAATTAAAGATAGAGATGCCGGCGCCCTCATTGACAAGGATCGTAGCCTGGGGATCACCGATAGAGATAGCATCCACGGCACCATTTTTTAGGGCCAGGGGCAAGCTGTCCTTATCCAGTACCACAAATTCTACCTCCATATTTTCTGCAGTGGTACCGATCCCGACACTTGCCAGCGCCCTCTGGGCAACAATATGAGGCGATGCCGCAAGCTGCTGTACTCCGATTTTCTTCCCCCGAAGATCTTTAATACTTTTCACGCCTGATTGGCTGCCTGCAATAATCTGCAGACATCCCGTATGGATTCCCAGCACAGTCTTTGCTTCCAGACCATTGTCCAGAGGTGCCAGCATTGCAGCGATAAGTCCGAAGGTCACATCCGCCTGACCGGTAGTAAGCATCTCCGGCCCCGGAGTGCTGGAGGTTAGATATTCATAATCTTCTCCCTCTACCAAGCCCTCTGCCTCAAAGAACTGCAGCTGTTTGGCCATATGCAGCGGGATGCCGCAGAGTCCGGCAGACCAGAGAACTTTTATGGGTATCTTATCTTCTGCACTGACTGTTTTCCCCTCTTCCTTGTTGTCATCGCTGTCCCCTGAACCCTTTGTATCACCGCTGTCCCCTGTATCCTTACTGTCAGCGCTGTCCGCTCTGTAAGTGGGTGTCGTATTGGCTGAGTCTGTGGGAGCATTGCCTGAGGTGTCCCTTGTCTTGGCGCTGCAGGCAGTAAAAACAATTGCTATTATCAATACAAGACTTACTAAGGAAAAATATTTTTTTAATCCCTTCATTCTATCCCTTCCCTTCTTTCATTCCTATGATCCTTTGATCAGATGATTCCTTGATAAAGTTCTGTAATCCTTGAAGAATATTTCCTTGGGACTATATTCCCTGCTCTACAGATAGTACTCAGGTATATGTGCCTTGCCGGTAAAATCAAGTATCTGTAGTATCTTTGAGCGCAGTTTGAGAAAGTCCGTGCTGTCCCTTTGTCTACCGTAGTTTTCTCCTCTGCCGATATCCACCTCAATGATCTCCTCAATCTTGGCAGGTCTGGGTGTCATGACAAATATTCTGTCACTGAGATAGATCGCTTCATCCACATCATGGGTCACCATAAGCATAGTTGTGCCCCTCTCCTTCCAGATGCGCAGGATCTCATCCTGCATGTTCATTCTGGTGAAGGCATCCAGTGCTCCCAGAGGTTCATCCAGTAATAGCACCTTAGGATTATTCACCAGTGCCCTTGCCAAACTGGCCCTTTGCGCCATTCCACCGGACAACTGGTGGGGGAAGGATTTTTCAAAACCCTGCAAGCCTACCAGACGGATAAACTCATTAACCTCCTTTTTATGCTCCTGATAGATATGTCTGATCTTCAGCCCATAAGCGATATTGTCATGGATATTCAGCCAGGGAAATAAGGTCGGATCCTGAAATACCAATCCCCGTTCATAGCCTGCTCCGGTAATCAGTTGTTCATCCAACAGTATCTCACCTTCCGTAGGCTGGCTAAGTCCGGCAACCAGACGTAAAAATGTAGATTTCCCGCAACCGGAGGGTCCGATGAGGCAGACAAATTCTCCTGCCCGGATCTCGGCATTCAGCTTACTTAAGGCAACCGTCCTTTCCCCATCCCCATTGATGAATACCTTACTGATATTTCTTGCACTAATTGCACCGGTTCTGATTTCTTGATTACCTAACTCTGCCGCTACCATTTGATTACTCCCTTCTGCCAGCCTAAAAGCTTATCCCTTACCTTAAATTGAATTGTAATAAAGAGGTAACAAAATACGGCAATGATGATTAAGCCCGCATATACGTTCGGATAGGACAGCATTTCCTTCTGCCAGTTGATATACCATCCGATACCGGCCTTCACTCCCAACATCTCCGCAGCCAT
>JAJUHH010000530.1 GCA_029267975.1 Clostridiales bacterium | reverse complement strand
CTCCGCTCCGGAATCCTTTGCCAGGATCTAAATGGTTGACTACTGATGGGTGTGAACGTATCTACGAAATCATATCACATGCTGCAACAAATGAGCTACATATAACTCCAGGTTATCCTCCTGCAGGAGAAAGTCAGTATGGATTTCAAGAAAGGATAGCTTTGCTTTGTGATCCAATTTAAAGCAGGGGGTGATCACAGGCTCGTACTGGGGTGCAAAGATACCCTGTTTTTTGGTATAGCAATTATCGGCTTTTGCTTTCACCCTGTAATTCTTGTCCACATATTCGGCAATACTCTTATGTACTACACTGTCCTCTGCCGGAAGGTAGTAATAGTCTTTATAATTGTCGTAAAAATACTTGAGTTCCCCTTCATAAATTGCTACCCGCATGGAAGCCGTTGTCCCCTGGGCGGTTACCTTTACCAGATCGTTGCCGAAGGAAACAGGAACAGGCAGATGACTCGATAACTCAAAATTAATATAAAAGAAAGCTTCCTCCACCATAGCTTGCAGAATGCGGATGGGTTTCTCAAAGAGATCCGAATAAGCAAGGATGGGTAAGATATGGATCAAGCCACGGATATCATCCTCATTATGAAGCAGGAGTGCATGGAGCAGTTGGTCTGCTTCAGAGGGGTGTGCCAGGCTCTGCTCGGGAAGTCGGCTGCTGCGAAGTTTTTCCAGATGTCTTTTTCCCAGGAAGCTTTGGTATACTTCAATTAAATCTCCGCCTCCAAAGGTATCTGTACGATTGATGCCCAGGAAATTCTCAATGGACTTTTGCTTGAAGCTTTTTAGTTTGAATATTTGCCGATAAGAATAGAGTTTCTTATAAAGATCAACGCTTGTTAACTGATCCAGGGTATAATCAAGGCCTAATAAGGTACATTTTTTTGCTAAATAAGGCAGATCAAAGGTTGTCCCATTATAATGCAGCAGAATCTTATAATCTTTGATAAAATCGAAGAAGGCATGGATTAATTGCGCTTCTTCCTTAATGCCTTCGGAGAACCATTGAATAAGATGAAAGGAATCCTCCTTATAGAAGGCACAGCCAATGAGATATAGATAAGAGGAATCTGCTGCAAAGCCGGTGGTTTCTATATCAAAGAAGGCAATTTGACTCATATTATAATCCCGTTCGATGGGATAATTGGATGTTTGATTGAGGGAAAACTGACGGATTATCATGGAAACCTCCGTGTAAATAAGTTGACAAATAAAGCTAATCAGATTTTTATAAGGACCCGCTCGCATGTACACAAGCAAGCTTGCAACATGCTCACTACGTTTACAGTATATCATAATCTTGGTATTTGGAACAAGGGAAGTAGATCTTAATACAAATTTAACTGCATTTTCATAAAAAATGTGTTAGAATAACCCTATTAAGGATGAAATTAAGAATTACCCTAATTTAGGGCATATGCTGATCGGATTACCCAATTAGGAGTATACTCTAATAGGATGGAAGTCTACCGGGGAAAAGATATTAACTAATTGAATTATATATGGAAACATGATTAATGAGGTGAATTAATATCTATGTGGGACTTAAATTTGATTGGAAGGGAATTCTACTACATATACTATGTTTTTCTCTTGTATAGTGCCATCGGTTGGATTTATGAGACCTGTCTGGTCTCTGTGCAAAAGAAAACCTTTGTGAACAGAGGTTTTTTAACCGGTCCCGTGATACCCATCTATGGTTGCGGAGCATTGATGTTTTATCTGGTATTCTGGGAGCGCAGGGATGAATTGTTGCTTGTTTTTGTTGGAAGTATCATTCTGGCCACGATTTTAGAATATCTGACTTCCCTGGTAATGGAGCTGATCTTTCATACCAGGTGGTGGGATTATAGCCAGTACCGCTTTAATCTCAATGGAAGAGTCTGTCTCTTGGTGTCCGTATTCTGGGGAGTGTTGGCGCTTTTCATGCTTCATATCCTTCACCCAGGAATTCATTTTATCATTGTGCATATTCCGCGAAAAGCAGGAGAGCTTATGGGATATGTTTCAATACTTATATTTATAGTAGATATTATTTTTGCTGTGATCGCTTCCGTAAAGCTTGACAGGGTGCTATCAAGACTGCATGGACTACGCCAGGATATCACGGAATATATTGAAGGGACGAAGCTTTATGATAACGGCAGTGAGGCCTTCAGGAAGCGTCCGGTCTGCACATGCTGG
>JAJUHH010000529.1 GCA_029267975.1 Clostridiales bacterium | reverse complement strand
TCCTCCAAAGCCTGACCCAAACCACATACAATGCCGTGACCGAAGATGGTAAAGATACCTTCCACAAACTTCTCGCATTTTCCATCCAGGCTTACATACTGATTATCCAGAAATTTTACGATTGCTTGCCCAACTGTCATTTTTGCTCCCATAAGCTCCTCCTTTATTCCTTCAACAACCATTCATGTGCCGGATCATTATCCCGCGATGTCCAGGGATTATTATCCAGATGTCGTATCATCCAACAATAATACATATTATAGCCGGGTGCAGCGACCTGTGGATGGGTCAGACCACCCTTGATGGCGGATGCACAGCCGTCCCTTACTTTATATGCCATGTCACCGATAAAACAAGCCCCGAAGCCCTGCGGCTTATCGAACTTATAGTAATATACCTCAGGTTGATCATGGCTGTGGGGAATATAGCTGGACCATCTGCCGGCTTTGGTAATAACCTCACCAAGTACCAGCTTAGAATAAGGTGCCGTCTTATAATCGAAGATGGTCAGAACCTCGCGCTTGGCCGTACCCTCCCATTGATTATCACCCATTACTTCTATCTTACAGTCCTCCGGCTGATAGAAGCGGCCGGTGAAGCTTTCTTCATTATAAGTGCTTTGAAGCAGCAGCTCCGAATCCGTCATCGGATATACCGTAACCTTAGTATTCCTGCATACATGCAGACAATAAGGGGCTCCGGTGAATACGCTCTCACGCTCCGCTCTGTCAATCTTTCCTTCCCAATGAAATTCCACTGCCCCTCCAAGTAATAATAATGCCATTTCCATATCCGCCTCATGGAACACATAGGTCTTTCCCTTTTTCATCTGATACACGGTAATATCCATCAGCATATCCTTATTGAATCCGTCAACTCTGGATATCACCTTTTTGCCTTACGCATTAAAAGCCAGATAATTTAACATAACAACCTCCATTCCAATGGACAAACTTCACTGTTCTTTACACATCATAAGCAATCGTATCACCGTACTTCTCTTTGCATTCTTTCATGAAGTCCATAATCTTATCCACCGTCGGCATATCCTCCGAGCAAGCATGGCTGGCTACCAGTAAGGCTGCCGAAGCACTTCCGAACTCCAGGCAGTCGAGGATTTCCCAGCCCTCGAACAGGCCGTGAAGAAAAGCAGCTGCATAACCATCTCCACCACCAAAGGATTTGAGCAGCTTCACAGGAAAAGGCTTAATTCCGTAATGACCGCCGTCCTTTGTATATGCGGTAGATCCCGCCTTGCCATGCTTGATCACGACTATTTTAGCACCCTGTCTATGCCAATAAGCTGCTGTTTCTTTGTCGGTTTCATAAGGTGCAACCAATCTCTGCGTCAAATCATACTCTTCTCTGGAGCCAAGGATAATATCACTGTTGGATGCCACGATGGAATAGTAAATTGCGATTTCATCTTCGTTCTTCCAGTTATAGGGACGGTAATCGATATCAAAGATTATTATGGTATTATGCTTCTTCGCAAGCTGCATCGCCTTTAAGGCTGCCTCCCTGCTGGGACTCATGGCCAGCGCTGTTCCTGAGATAAGAATTGCCTTTGTATTTTTGATATATTCCTCATCCACGTCAGTTGTTTCCAGCTGAAGATCAGCGACCTCATTGCGATACATCAATATACTGCTCTGGGTCTCACTTAGTATCTCTGTAAAGGTCAGACCAAGCTTCTCGCCGTTCTTACATCTGCTGATGTGAGAGGTATCGATCCCTTCCTTTGTAAAATAATCCGTCACAAAATCTCCGAACTGATCCTTGGATACCTTTGCAATAAAACCAATCTTTCTGCCAAGTCTCGCCATCCCCACCGCAATATTCGCCGGGGAACCGCCAAGATATTTTTTGAAGGTGCTGCTCTCTGAGAGCGGTTTGTAATAATCCACCGGATTAAAATCGATTGCTATCCTACCGATGAGTACAAGATCAAACGGTCTGTCCTTAGCAAATTCTATGTAGCCCATACGATTACCTCCATGCTCTGTCATTACTCTGAAATATTTTGATATGTTCTGTTACATTTTTTCTCATTCCCTGCACCATGGAGGCGCTTAAGCCAAAATAATCCCGCTTATTCTCCCTGCAGTATTCCCTTGCGGCAGCTTCCACCGACCGGAAATTCGCAGTAGCGATGTTAAGCTTTCTGATCCCCAAGCTGATGCACTTCCTGAAATCCTC
>JAJUHH010000528.1 GCA_029267975.1 Clostridiales bacterium | reverse complement strand
GTGTAGAAATAGAGACCTATGATAAGGCTATTCGTATTATCAGTAAATCCTTTCAGGATAAGCTGGAACAAAAGAATAAATAATAGAAGAAGCGGAGCAAGCATATGGGGATGAAATGCACTCAGGAGATAACTCAAAAAGTAAAATCAGCAATGCTGTGTATCCAACGCTTCCAATGGGAGCAGGGCTGTGCAGCACAGGCACTCCTTGAGCTTGAGGGACGAACGGATGAGCTGGTTCGCTTATGTGAGGCGGCCGTGATGCGTAATGCAGAAGATGGCCGTGTCGGTGTTATGATCCTTAATGAATCGGTAACTGATCCTGCTGCTATCGGGGAAGCTCTCATAGAGGCAGCAAACCATACGCAATCTCCATCGCTCACCGAAGCTGCCCGTAAACTCTACGAATATCTAAAATATCAAGCCCCCAGGACAAAGGATGGAGTGCTTCATCATTTTGATGGTGAATGGGGGAAGGAGCAGATCTGGGTGGATTCCTATTATATGGCGCCTCCTTTTCTATGCAGATATGGTGATGTGGAGGAAGCCATGAAGCAGATTCAGGGCTTTCGCAAATACTTATATGATCCGGAAACAAAGCTGCTATCCCATATCTGGCATGACGGCAAGAAGGATTTTGGCAGGACTGAGCACTGGGGTGTGGGCAATGGCTGGGCTCTCTCAGGCATGACTAGGGTGATTGGGATGTTGGATGACAGACACGAAGTTGATAAAGGGTATCTTATTGCTTATGTAAAGGATTTACTGAGCGGATGTTTGAAGTATCAGCGGGAGGACGGTTTATTTCACGATGTTCTTGAGCGTCCCGATACCTTTGTAGAAACCAATGCCGGACAGATGATTGCCTATACGATTTATCGCGGAGTGAAAGCAGGATATCTTAATTCCTCCTATCTTAAGTATGCAGATAAGGCCCGGACGGCTGCTCACAGTAAAGTAGACGCTTATGGCTTTGTGAGAGATGTCTGCGGGATGCCGAATTTTAATGCTCCGGGAGTGGCGACAGAGGGACAGGCCTTCTTTCTCCTCATGGAGGCCGCAGCCAGGGATTTGTATGAAGTCTAATCGCTGTAAGAAGACAGTTGATCAATATAATACATGGAAAATAGTAATCAAGTTTGTATCTATAAAAGAGATACAGGAGGGTAAAACATATGGTACAGAAGAATTTAAAGCAGCTTAGTGTTGTGATACAGGAGGAGATTAACCGGGGGGGAATCAGTGGAGCTGCCATCCGAGTGATCCATAATAATGAAATCATGTATCAGGATGAATTAGGTCTTGCGGATATAGAGAAAAACATTCCCATTGCAAAGGATACCATTTATCGGATGTTCTCCCAGTCAAAGCCCATAACAGCGGTAGCAGCAATGATCCTTTATGAGCGGGGGCAGCTCAATCTTCTGGCTCCCGTGTCTGATTATCTGGAGGGCTTTAAGAATCAGCAGATTTGGACTGAGAAGGGACTTGTTCCTGTAACAAAACCCGTGACAGTAAAGGACCTGCTGAATATGACCTCCGGAATTCCGTATCCTGACGAGAGCTTTGAGGTTGGCAGGAGAATGCAGGCATTATTTGCGGAGGTAGAGAAGTCTTACCATGAAGGAAAGCCGGTAGGCACCGTAGAATTTGCGAATCGGATCGGACAGGTCCCCTTGGAATTTGAACCGGGAGAACGCTGGAGGTATGGGGCTTCCGCAGATGTTCTGGGAGCAGTGATCGAAGTGGCTTCCGGACGCAGCTTCGGAAGCTTTTTGAAGGAAGAGATATTTGAACCGCTGGGCATGGTGGACACCGCTTTCTATGTTCCTCAGGAGAAGCTGCACCGCTTTTCACAGGTTTATGAGTATAAAGAGGATCTAAAGAAGCTGATTCCCTTCACCGAGGACAAGCTTGCTATATTTGATTATCTGACCCCTCCTGCCTTTGAATCCGGCGGGGCAGGCCTGGTCTCCACAGTAGAGGATTATACCCGCTTTGCACTAATGCTTGCCAATGGCGGAAGCTATCAGGGGGTCCGTATCCTTGGACGCAAGACAGTGGAGTATCTTTCTAAGCCACAATTAACTGCTGCACAGGCAGTGACCTTTAACTGGGAAGCTCAGATGGGCTATAATTATGGCAATCTAATGAGAAGCATGGTAGATCCTGCCGCAGCAGGCAGCAACGGATCGGTTGGAGAATTTG
>JAJUHH010000527.1 GCA_029267975.1 Clostridiales bacterium | reverse complement strand
ACCCAGAACACGTCAAGCTCCAATACCACATTATCGTTTGTTTTCTCAGCCAGGAGATCCAAAACATATTTGTCTCCAAGCTTCACAAACTCATGGGCATGATTGTGATAGCCAACCTTAATTCCTGCCTTTGCTGCGATCTCTGAAGCCTTATTCAGTACCTGGGCCACATGATCGATCTCTTCCATGGTATCAAGCTTGGCCCCAGGGCAGATGATATATTTGGAACCGATTGCTTTATGATAATCAACCTCTGCCTCAAAGTTCTCTTCAAAAACCTGTAAGCCGCTGTGGGAACCTACGGAATACAGACCGCTTTCTTTTAATAAGCTAGCCTGCTCCTCTGCTGTCAATCCGCCATAGCCCGCAAATTCAACACCGCGAAAGCCGATTTCACCGACTTTTTTTACTCCTTTGGCAAAATCCTTCTGCAGCTCATCTTTTACTGACCAAAGCTGTAGTGATATCTCCATATGTAATACCTCATTTCCTTACGTAATTTTGTAAGCACTGCCCCTTTTGTGAGAATGCTGTGCCGATTATATAACCTGCTCTTTCTTACCGCTTTGATGGGATCTGTAAGCAGCCTCCATCATCCTGGTTAACATCAGGGCATCCTCGATACCAAAGGTTACACCCTCCTGCGGCTTCTCTCCGTTGGCCCATTGAACCAAGGGAGATGGCAGGGCCTGGGGAAGCTCTGCTGTCACCCACTGACCGCCTGTTTCTTCTGTGGCATAGGTTACACCATTACGGATAAATAATGCTCCCTTGGTTCCACTGATCTCCAGAACCGGCGGATTATATACGGATACAAAACCGGTCTCAGATACACCGATGGCTCCCTGCTCAAACTCAATCAGGGATACGGCATTATCCTCTACTCCACGAC
Source organism: Clostridiales bacterium (assembly GCA_029267975.1). Classification (GTDB taxonomy): domain Bacteria; phylum Bacillota; class Clostridia; order Lachnospirales; family Lachnospiraceae; genus Mobilitalea. The sequence continues at coordinate 1,317 of JAJUHH010000527.1, read as the reverse complement.
CAGTTACATCTGTGAACAGGGACTGCACTGACAGAGGCTTACCTAAAAGCCAGTTCAGAAGATACATGGGGTGTGCTCCCAGGTCGATCATTGCTCCGCCGCCGCATTGCTCCTGATTGTAAAAATGCTCAGGAAGCCAGTTGCCGATACTGCCGTTATGGACATTGCGCATTCTGGCGTAGGTAATTCTGCCAAGAGCGCCGCTTTCTACCAACTTCTTTGCATATAAGTATTCCGGATCGCACTTCTTCACCAGAGACAGGGTAATATCCGTCCCCTTCTTCTCCAGAGCTTCCTTAATCTTCAGGCATTCTTCCACAGTCAGGGCCAAAACCTTCTCACTGAATACCTTCTTACCTGCTTCAATTGCCTTCAGTATTAGGGTCGTATGATCTGAAGTAGCGGATGTAATGACAACACCGTCAATTGTGCTGTCCTTCAGAAGCTCATCATAATTCTCATAGTATGCAGCACCGAATTTTGAGGCATACTTTTGTCCTCTCGCCGCATCCTCATCCCAGATTGCTGTTACCTTACTATCAGTCTTCTCGATAATTTCCTTGGTATAGCCCTCCGCATGTACATGCCAGTAGCTTATAATTGCTATATTCATATTTATCCTCCATGCAGCCAACTCAGTGTGAATATCACTTTTTGAACCCTCCGGTTCATGCTAATCAATTCACACGCTTCTTAATCGAAGTATACGGGCTGTCCTGTAGCAGCTGATTTATAAATTGCTTCCAGAATCTCAGATACCACACAAGCCTGCTCCGGAAGTACAATGGGATCGGTATCGTTCTTCACTGCATCGATCCAACGTCTTGCTTCCACATCTGCAGGGCTGCTTGCGACACCGTCATAGAAAGCTACACCGCCGGCTGACATATCAGGCTTAATTTCGAGCAGACGGTTGAATTCACCCTTATTAATGGTTACACCGTTCTTAATCTGAGCACCTGCATCACTGCCACACAGCACTGTGCTGCCTTCCGGTATCGGCTCACAGGTGTTTAATGCCCAGCTGGACTCCAGAATAATGGTTGCACCATTCTTCATTACAATAAAACCAAAGGCAGAGTCCTCCATGGTGTGCTGCTCGGGATCCCAGCCGCCCCAAGGGTTACCGCAGTCTGCATTATTTACTTTCTTATACTTAGTACCAACAACCATCTTGGGTTCATAATTGTTCATCAGATAAAGGGTAACATCCAGGGAATGTGTTCCGATATCAATTAAGGGACCGCCGCCCTGCTCATATTCATTCAAGAATACACCCCAGTTCGGTGTTCCTCTTCTTCTAACTGCAAATGCCTT
>JAJUHH010000526.1 GCA_029267975.1 Clostridiales bacterium | reverse complement strand
GTCATCCCACTCCTCGATCTGGGTCTTTACATTCATCCAAAGACTTTTGCCCGCAAAGCTCTCCGGCACAGTAAAGCTTGATCGAAACCAATAGTGCTCATCAGGACCATACCAGTGCATGGTCTTGCTGTCAAAGTCTTCCCAGGCAATCTCGGATTTCTCCGCATCCTCAGGATGAAAATAATTACCCTTCTTCATCTTCCAGTTTTCTACAGGAACCTTCTGTACTACAGATAATTTCTTCAGTTCATCACAAATTACTTTTATTCTCTTATCTAAGAAAACCATTTTACACCTCCGTTGCTTTATTGCATTTTAATTAAAAAGAATTCTCTTTTATATATGATATTAACTCATCTACTGTGGTAAAAGCAAGTCCGGTTACCGTATCCGCACAGCCATAATAAATGGCTATTCTTCCTGTATCCGCATCGGTCAGGGTTGCACAAGGGAAGACAACATTGGGTACATCACCTACACACTCATAGATTTCCTGCGGTCCCATAATATAATACTTGGAACGGTACTTAACCTTCCAGGGCTCATCCCTATCCAGAATAGCCGCACCCATACGATATACAAAGCCGTTGCAGGTTGTGATGACGCCGTGATAGATCAAGAGCCAGCCTTCTTCTGTCTCGATGGGCACAGGACCCGGACCGATCTTGGTAGACTGCCAAGCCGATTCATCCCCCTTGATAGTACCCATCACATGTCTGTGCTTTCCCCAATATTCCAGATCAGGACTCTGGCTGTAAAAAATATCTCCGAAGGGGGTATGCCCATTATCACTGGGTCTGCTTAACATAGCATAGTTGCCGCCAATCTTTCTGGGGAAGAGAACACCGTTGCGGTTAAAGGGAAGAAAGGCATTTTCCATCTGGTAGAAGGTCTGAAAATCAAAGGTATATGCGACACCGATGGTGGGACCATGGTATCCGTTGCACCAAGTTATATAATATCTATCTTCAATGAAACACACTCTCGGATCGTAGCGATATTCTCTTTTTATGATCTCTTCGTCCTCACCCAGGAAGGTGATGGGTGTTTCATTAATTGTCCAGTTGATACCGTCTTTGCTAAAGCCGGCGAAAATATCCATGCTGACAGATTTGCTGTCACACCGAAACACTCCTGCAAATCCATCCTGAAACTGAATTACTGCACTGTTAAAAATACTATTGGAGCTAGCAATTGCATCTCGGTTGATAATTGGGTTGTTTGTATAGCGCCATACCGGCATCTTATACCCTGCCGGTTTTTCCTGCCAGGGAATATTCGGCAATGAGTTTCCTATTATTTTGCTCATTGAAAGGCCTCCTTATGTCTACATGCATAGAGGCTGTTGCAAAATAAAATGAAGAAACATATTTTGCAACAACCTCTGATGTTTAAAAGTCTTTATATCTGTTGTTGATTAATTGGCCGATTAGTGATTAGTAAGCAGCGTCAATCTGAGCCTGAGCCTCTGCTATAATTGCCTCAAAGCCTGCTGCATCCAACTCGCTGCGAAGCTTCTGAACCATCGCTCTGGGCTCCTCTGCACCTGTTAATAAGATGCTCTTATATTTCTCATAAACTGCCTTACACTGAGCAACCTCAGTCTCAACCTTAGTGGTATCCATAGTGAAACCTAATAATACGGAAGGCTTAGCAGATGCATTCAGCTGCTTAACCTCATCCCACTGATTGAAGTCAGTACCTGCTAACTTTGTTACAGTGAAGAAGGTACCCTGAGTATAACCAGCCATAGACCAGTCACTGTTCAGCTTCTCAATCTCACCTGCATCATTGTACTTGAAGTTCTCGCCCTCAAGACCATAATAGAAGGCATCTCTTACCTTAGTATCCAGGTTTACAAGCTGTAAGAATTCCAGGGCCTTCTCAGGATTCTTGGAAGCTGCGGAAATCGCATTCAGGGAACCGCGTACTGTATCGTTGGATACGATTGTATCACCAGTCTGAGCTGCAACAGCCTCAACACCCATGTTAGGGCCCCAGGTAGTCTGTGCTGCGGAGGACCATCCCTGAGCGGTGAATACCATACGGTAGGTGCTGGTTTCACCAATCGTAGGAGCATCCGCATTGATAATGCCTTCCTTATACCACTGATGCAATACATCCAGCTGGGAGAGAATATCCTCCTGTTCAAATACGCTGACAACCTTGCGGTTTGAATCGTCAAATCTAACACCGATTGCCGGAAGGCC
>JAJUHH010000525.1 GCA_029267975.1 Clostridiales bacterium | reverse complement strand
GTAATTCCCAGACATAGCCAAGTAGAGGTATTCCAACGCTTATTTTATTCCCTGGTATGGTTTCCTGCAGGTATTCGATAAAAATCTTTATTTCGGCTACAGAGATTACAGGCCTTGGAGGATTATAGTTATAACCCCAGAAATAGTACATAGCAATCAGCTGGTCTGCCATGGTACCGATTTTGCTATAATCTAATCTCTGAAAGGTGATATAGTTATGATCGACTTCCAGCATGGGTGATACGGTTATGAATAATTCAAAGCCTGCTCTTTTTAGACTTTGAGACATTTCCTCTGTAAGTGTTTCATAATAAGGAAGGGTTTCTGGGGTCAGGTATAGATAATTGATATTCACCCCACGAAACCTTTTCCGTCTTAATATTCTTATTACATTTCTGATTAGCTTTCCCCTAATTTCTTCACTGGAGATTAAGCGATAGGCTATCTCAATGTTGCCAACTCCCTGAGGGGATAAGGTTGATAAGAGCATAATGGGTGCTACCTGGTGTTCCCTGGCAGCTCTGAGCAAATGCTCATCGTTCGGTTCGATTATTTCCCCGTCCTCCACAATCTGATAGTCAAAGATGGATAAATAGGTCAGAAAGGGAAGGGTTTTTCTTAAGACATCCATTTGTATATAGGTAGAGGTATAGCCGTTGGTAGAAATAAGGCCTCTATGATTATCATAGCTGATTACTAAGGTTTCACCCGGCTCCAGGGACTGGCGATCAGTCAAAAAGGGATTATTACGCAGTAACTGCATCGGTGTCGTATCGTACCTGAGCGCAATGCTATCTATGGTGTCCCCTTCCTCCACAGTATGGGTAAGCAGGGGATATGCAATTACAAGAATTTGTCCGGTTACCAGATTGGCATTCGGGTCCAGCCCGTTATCCCGAATTAGCCAGTCCACAGGAAGAGAGTATCGCAAAGCAATATCATCCAGTGTTTCCCCAGGTGCAACAATATGAATTTCCATGGTTAGCCTCAATGCATATGGTTGTTATAATTTATGATATGCTGGCCGGAGTTATTCTAATTCATCACGCAATCCACCCTTGTCTGACTCCGGCGGATTGTTAGGACAGACTTGATCAACATAGGTGAACTTTACCCCTGCAAGATAGACCAGGACGGCTAATACGACGAAGTACAGCAGGATGGAAACCGGGCTGAGGAAGCTGGCAGGAACATTTTCGTATAAAGTCAGTGTACCGAAGAAAAGGAAGATCAGGCCGGCACCCCATTTGATATATTTTTCCGGGACATGTTTGCACATCCAGGCTCCTCCGATGATCCCGATGCTGTCGGCAACCATCATTCCTAAGGTTGTTCCTGTTAAAATAAATAAAGGGGATGTACCGTCAGCTGCGATTGCTATAGTCATAAGCTGGGTTTTATCACCCATTTCCGCCAGGAAGAAAGCAATTGCAACAGTAGCCACAGGACCAAATTTTTGCTTCTTGTTCTCCTCGTCATCAATTTTATCGCCTCTTAGCGTCCACAATCCGAAGATTACAAAGGCTGCCGCAGCAACAATTTTCACAATATCCATGGGAAGCACGGAGCTTAAATAACTTCCCAGGGCAACTGCTAAGGCGTGATTTAAAATCGTAGCAATCAATACTCCCAGCATTACTTGTCTGACCTTATATTTGCTTGCCATGGCCATAGCCAAAAGCTGGGTTTTATCACCCATCTCTGCCACAACCACAAATAATAAAGCCTTAATCAATTCTGACATGATGAAACCTCCTTGAGTAAATGAATAATGGATAAAAATCTATAATAAAAAGACTTTTAACGCAAATAACATCCTCAAAAACCTTTTCTGTGCAATTGATCACATCAACTGCATAAAAAAAGGCTTTTAACGGATGATGGATCATTGCGTTAAAAGTCTCACTTGACTGAATTTATCAGCCCGATAAAGCCAGACCCGAAACAGGTCAGTATGTTGACTTTATCAACCAACAGGCAGCTACTCCCTTTTAAATCATATTCTCAATTTCAAATATTATAGCATAGGACTTCCTATGAGACAAGCCTAAAATATCATGTTTTGGAAGAAACGTTGAGTGAAAAACTAAATTCCAGTTTTAAAAATCAAAGGTGGAATTTAGTCTTTCATAAATTCCAGTACTCCTTTACAATTAGATTGGTTTCCCAATCCGCAGAGAAAGGAGTTTATTTATGTGTAGATTAATACCAGG
>JAJUHH010000524.1 GCA_029267975.1 Clostridiales bacterium | reverse complement strand
TGTCTTTGATAAGGAAACAGAGCAGGTTATCACCAACTAATTATATAGCGATCATTCACAGGGAACACCCATGGGTGTTCCCTGTGAATGATCGCTATATAATTAGTTGGTGATAACCTGCTCTGTTTCCTTATCAAAGACATGCAGTTTGGACATATCAAATGCAATCTTTAAGGTATCATCCGGTCTAGCGGTTGTACGAGGGTTAACACGTGCAGTAATTTCTAAGTTCTCAGTTACTGTGAAGTATAAGAATACTTCTGCACCTAATAATTCGTATACTCTTACTGTAGCTTCGATCACGCTCTGAGGTGAGCTGTTGATGAACATCTCTTCGTCATGAATATCCTCAGGACGAATACCGATTACAACAGTCTTACCTTCATATCCGCCTTCAACAAGCTTCTTTGCCTTATTATCAGGAAGCTTTAAGCTGTTGCCTGCAAAGGATACGTATACGTCATTACCCTTCTTCTCAACGATTGCATCGATGAAGTTCATCTGAGGTGAACCCATGAAACCTGCAACGAATAAGTTCTTGGGATTATCATATAAGTTCTGAGGTGTATCTACCTGCTGAATTAAACCATCCTTCATAACTACGATTCTGGTACCCAGTGTCATAGCTTCTGTCTGGTCATGTGTTACATAGATAATGGTTGTCTGTAATCTCTGATGTAACTTGGAGATCTCAATACGCATCTGTACTCTCAGCTTAGCGTCAAGGTTTGATAAAGGCTCATCCATAAGGAATACCTTAGGATTACGAACGATAGCACGACCCATAGCAACACGCTGTCTCTGACCACCGGACAGAGCCTTCGGCTTACGATCTAATAAATGCTCGATATCAAGAATTTTAGCAGCTTCATGAACAAACTTATCAATCTGATCCTTAGGAACCTTTCTCAGCTTCAGGCCAAATGCCATGTTATCGTAAACTGACATGTGCGGATATAAAGCGTAGTTCTGGAATACCATCGCAATATCTCTGTCCTTAGGCTCAACATCGTTTACTAATTTGTCGCCGATCCACAGCTCACCCTGAGAAATCTCCTCAAGACCTGCGATCATACGAAGTGTTGTTGACTTACCACAACCAGAAGGACCAACGAAGATGATAAACTCTCTGTCAGCTATTTCAAGATTGAAATCTTTAACAGCGATAACTCCGTTAGGATACTGCTTAGTTATGTTCTTTAATGATAAACTTGCCATTATATATCCTCCTACATTTTTCTACGTTTTCTAAGCTTTGTACAACTTTCTATGGTCTTATCTTACACCATTTTCCTTACATAAACCATATCCCAATTTAACAAAATGAGTTTTACCCTTTTGTATAATTTGTATATTGGGTTTCAAAATAGGAAGATTTAACGGTAATACGCTAAATATACTTGAAAATTACTGTCTATATTCAATAAAACCCTCTCCCATTACCTCTCTGGCATCGCTTACAATAACAAAAGATTTAGGGTCTATTTTCTGCGCTATCTCAACGATTTTGACGATTTCCTTCTTGGATACAACGCAGAAAAGCATTTTCTTATCCTTATTGGAGTACATTCCGGTGGCATTGACACCGGTTACGCCTCGGTCCATCTGATGCATAATGGCATGGGCGATCTTGGCATAATCATCCGATATAATGTATGCCATCTTAGCGAACTTCAGACCCTCCATGAAACTATCAGATACCTTTGTGGTCACGAAAACAGCAATCAGGGCATATAACGCATTGCCCAATCCAAATACAAGTGCACCAATAAATATAATAGTCCCGTCTATTACAATTAAGATCTTGGGAACAGAAAGGTGCTTATTCTTAAAGTGCAGCAGTGTAGCCAACAGATCCGTACCACCGGTGGAGGCCTGAACTGAGAACACCATGCCGATTCCGATACCACTCACTGCCCCTCCCAGGATGGAGGCCAGCAGATAATCATTCAGCTTCAGATCATAAATCGGAATCACCGCCAAAGCAAGAGTAAAGATCACCGTTCCAAATAAGGTAGTAAATAGGAAACGAAAGCCTCCCGACTTCATGGACAGAAGGAAGAGGGGGATGTTGCTGCATACAGTGAAGAGCCAGATGGGAAACCCGCCGGGGATGATCCCTTTCGTCCACTCCTTCACTACAATTGCCAGACCAGAGACACCTCCGGTAACCAGTTCCATGGGCTCAAACACAAGATTGACCGCCAGTGCCATTAAAAATGCGCCAACAGCGATCATCAT
>JAJUHH010000523.1 GCA_029267975.1 Clostridiales bacterium | reverse complement strand
CCAGGTATTATTTTCATAGATTGCTTCATAAACTTCTCTGAAACGGTCGGGAGTCAGATAGGTAGCGATGGCTTCATCTATCTCCTCCTTTGTGGGCCAAAGCTCTCTTAAGTATACTTCCTTTCCATTCTTATCGATACCAATAGGTTCCCTCACCAGATCGACAGCGACATTTCCTGCCAAAGCATAAGCTACAACTAAGGGAGGGGAAGCCAGATAATTGGCTTTCACCTGTGAATGGATTCTTCCCTCAAAGTTACGGTTCCCGGATAATACAGATGCTACAAGCATTTCATGATTGCTAATAGCCTCCTCTATCTCAGGCAGCAAGGGTCCGGAATTCCCAATACAGGTGGCACAGCCGTAGCCTGCAACCTGAAAGCCCAGCTGATCCAGATACTTGGTGAGTCCCGCCGCCTCAAGATAGGAGGTAACTACCCTGGAACCGGGCGTCAGGGAGGTCTTCACATGGGCGGGAACCGATAAGCCTCTCTCCACAGCTTTTTTGGCCAGAAGCCCTGCTCCAAGAATAACCGAAGGGTTTGAGGTATTCGTGCAGGAAGTAATGGCTGCGATCACTACTGCGCCGGTTTTCATTACACTGCTTCTTCCATCTGAGAGCGTCACTTTTACTTCCTTCTCAAACTCTGCTTCTGTAAGTCCATGTCCCTGATTGCCAAGAGGGGCTACCACAGACTGCAGGAAGCGCTCCTTCATATCATTTAATTCGAGCAGATCCTGAGGACGCTTGGGTCCGGACAAGGCACTTTTCACTGTAGCCAGATCAAGGGTCAGTACTTCTGTGTAGACCGCCTCCTCTTCATAGGTCTGGAACATGGCATTCTGGGTCAGGTAGCTCTTGACCAGGGCAATCTGATCCTCGCTGCGTCCGGTCAGATGCAAATAGCGCAGGGTCTCTTCATCCACTGCAAAATATCCGCAGGTGGCCCCATACTCCGGCGCCATATTGGCAATGGTTGCCCTGTCTGCCAGAGATAAATTTTGAACCCCGTCCCCAAAATATTCAACAAACTTATCTACCACACCATGGGAGCGAAGGAGCCTGGTCAGGTGCAGCACCAGATCGGTAGCGGTGCTGCCTGCAGGCAGCTTACCGGTCAGCTTTACTCCGATTACTTCGGGAAGCTTCAGATAGGAGGGCTGACCTAACATCCCTGCCTCTGCCTCAATGCCGCCAACACCCCATCCAAGTACCCCCAATCCGTTGATCATGGTCGTATGGGAATCAGTTCCCACCAGGGTATCCGGATAGGTAAGAACTTCTCCGTCTGTTTCCTTCTGTACCACCACCTGGGCCAGATATTCCAGATTCACCTGATGTACTATTCCATTGGAGGGTTGAACAATGGAAAGATTATCAAAGGCCGTCTTTGCCCAGCTTAAGAAGGAGTAACGCTCTGCATTACGCTGCAGCTCCAGCTGATAATTTTGCTCAAGGGCATCCTGCCTGCCATAGCAGTCCACCTGTACCGAATGATCAATCACAAGGTCAACCGGGATCTCAGGATTAATGCGGCTTAGCTTATCCTCGGGGATGGCATTGCGCATGCAGGCAAGATCAAGGACAACCGGAACCCCGGTAAAATCCTGCAGAATAACACGGGCCGGCAGAAAGGGGATCTCCTCCTCCGCCCCCTGCTGCCTTGTCCAATCTGCAAGACTTCTTACTGCAGCTTCCGTTATTTTATAACCGTCCTGCTGCCTGATCAGGGCCTCCAGGAGAATTTTTATGGTAAAGGGGAGCCTTTTTATATCATATCCCTCTTGCTCCAGGGCCAATATGGAATAATACTGATACTCCTTCCCCTTGAGTGTAAACTTCTTTTTATATTTGGCATTCCATTCCTGCCTGTTAAAAGCTTTCTTCATCTTACCGCCTCCAGCTATATCAAACAATTGCCTTAAGGTTACCTTATTTGTATTTATTGCTATACTTTATCATTATTTTAATCATTATACCATTCCTTTGGTATTTTACACCTGCATTTTTATTGGTATTTAAAAGGACACCGAAGGGTAAGCTCGGTTCGATGGATTAACATCCATCTGGCCAAGTTTATCTTTCCGTGCCCTATGAGCGATTAAAGTTTATGAAAATTTCCATTTTATAATTCTAACATAATCCCCTATACTTGCTTATATAAATAATTATCACAATAGTTCATTCGATTTTATCAATTCAAATCTTTTTGATAGAACCTCGTCATAATAAGCATTAACATT
>JAJUHH010000522.1 GCA_029267975.1 Clostridiales bacterium | reverse complement strand
CCCTGACCTTTATTACCAGTGTTTATTTTGAGACCAATGAGGAAGTGGCCGCGGATATTAAAAGCTTCCTGGAGCAGGGGAATGCTTACAGAGATCAGTTTGCATTTCAGGGAATTGATGCCTATAAGTTCAAGGAGGGGGTCGATCCCAGCCTGATAATGAAGATACTTTATTGGATGACTGAGGGCTACATGAACTCCGTCAAGGGTTTGCAGGATTATGCCCTTGATTCCTTCTTCAAGGATTTTAGAGATAGCCTTCGGATGATGAAAGCCAACTTCTATAAACAGGAATACTTGACGGATTAGCAGGAAAATTGCAGAAGAATTAGAATGAGTTACTACTGCAGGATTGGCAGAAATACTACAGAAGATTAGCAGAAATACTACAGGACTGGCAGATATAACTACATGTTTAGCGTAAAGGGGATTTAGAGTGTCTCAATAATAATTGTGGGAGGTATAAATATGAATGTGGTCGAGATGAAGCATTTAACAAAAAACTATCACAAATCCAGAGGCATCATAGATGTTAATCTGGTGATTGAGCAGGGGGAGATATTTGGTTTTATCGGTCCCAACGGAGCCGGCAAATCAACTACCATCCGTACCCTGCTTGGGCTGATTCACCCTACCGTGGGTACTGCAAGCATCTTTGGCAAGAGCTGCCGCCAGTATCCGGAGGTAAGAAAAGAAGTGGGTTATCTGCCCTCTGAGGTATTTTACTATGACAATATGAGAGTGATGGATCTCTTAAAATACTCTGCAAGCTTCTATAAGAAGGACTGCAGCAAGCGTATAAAAGAATTGGCCGAAGCTTTGGATCTGGATTTGAAAAAGAAAATTGATGAGCTTTCCTTTGGCAACAAGAAAAAAGTCGGAATTGTGCAAGGCTTGCTTCATGACCCTAAGCTGATTATTCTGGATGAGCCAACCAGCGGACTTGATCCCTTGATGCAGCAGAAGTTCTTTGATTTGATTGCTATGGAAAATAAAAAAAGGGGCTACCATATTCTTCTCATCCCATATTCTCAGCGAAGTGCAGAAGATGTGCAGCCGTGTTGCTTTCATAAAAGAAGGAAGGATTATTAAGCTGGAGAAGATGAGTACCCTGCAGGAAAACAGTTATAAGAAGTTCAGCCTGGAAGGTAAAGCTGCAATTCCCATGGAGCTCTTTGATATGAATGGAATAAGTAAGGCTGAGGTGAAGGGCAACGCTGCGACCTTTATCTTCAAGGGCAATATTAATGCCATCATGAAAAAGCTGGCAGAAATCGAGCTACGTAACATTTCCATCGAAGAGCCTGATCTGGAAGAGATCTTTATGCACTATTATTCTAAGGAGCAGGAGGTCTAATATGAATATTTATCGATATGAATTGAGAGCTCTGAGAAAATACATCCTCATTTGGGCTCTTTCCATGACAGCCTTATCCGCCCTTTATCTGGGCATATATCCCAGTATCGTACAGGATGCGGATTCCTTTCGCCAGCTGCTTGCCAATTATCCGGAGGGGGTTCGGGCTGCCCTGAATGTCAATCTGAATTATATTGCCTCCCTGGTTGGATTTTACTCCCTGGTCTTTAGCTTTGTCTTACTTTGCGGAAGTATACAGGCCATGCATCTGGGAGTTTCTATATTATCCAAGGAAAGCAGAGAAAGAACTGCAGATTTTCTGCTGGTAAAGCCGGTATCCCGTATGACAATTGTCAGTGCCAAGCTTCTTGCAGCCATTAGTGCAATTGTAATTACGGACCTGATCTTTTATGCCGGAACCCTTTTACTGGCCAATGCGGTTACCAGTGAGAAGTATGATCAGGGTGTATTTCTGCTCATAAACCTATCCATGCTGTTTGTACAGCTGATCTTTATGGCAATGGGCTTCCTTGTATCCATCTTCTTTAAAAAGGTAAGGAATGTCCTGACCATAACCTTTGCCTTTGTATTTGGCTTTTACTTAGTGGGAGCCGTATTTGCAGGTAATAAGTCGGATGAAGCACTGCGCTTTCTCTCTCCCTTCCGCTATTATGATATTGGCTATATCAGCAGCAACTCCGCCTATGAGGTACCCTATATCCTACTAAGTGTCGCCATCATTACCTTGTGTACAGCAGCCACCTATCTCATTTACCGCAAAAAGGATATTCACGCAATAAACTGATCATGCTGATAAGTTCGCCTTTCCCGGCGGATCATATGAGCCTGGCCCAAGAAGGGCAAAGGAGATGAAAGGAAGGATATCACTATGAATATATTT
>JAJUHH010000521.1 GCA_029267975.1 Clostridiales bacterium | reverse complement strand
GATAACGTGGAAGTACAGAATAAAAAAGCAGCAAGAGGACATCTGAAAATCTTTTTTGGATATGCGGCAGGGGTTGGGAAGACCTATGCCATGCTGGATGACGCCAAGGTGCAGCTTCAAAACGGGCTGGATGTGCTTGTGGGATATATTCGTCCTGATACCAGTCCAGAAACCCTGGAGCTGCTTAAGGGATTGCCCATCCTTCCACCCAAGCAGGTTGGGAAGCAGGAGGAGGGGCTTACGGAATTTGATCTTGATGCAGCCTTAGATCGTAAGCCCAAGCTGATTCTTGTGGACGATCTGGCACATTTTAATCATCTTGGGGTTCGCAACCGCAGACGCTATCAGGATATTGAGGAGCTGCTCAATGCGGGGATTGATGTGTCCACTACCGTTGATGTCTGGAATATAGAAAGCTTAAATGATATCGTTCAGGGCATCACTCATGTGAATGTAACAGAGACGGTGCCTGATTATATCTTCGACCATGCAGACAAGGTAAAGCTCATTGATATGGAACCGGATGAGCTTCTGCGCCGGATTGAAACCACAGCGCAGCAATCGTGCAGGGCAGCGGAGGAGGACAGCAGCAAGCCAAAGGAAGAGGAGTTTTTAAATCGGGAGAACCTTCGCTTACTGCGTGAGATAGCCATGCGCAAGGCGGCCGACCGAATTAGTAACCTAAATCAGTCGGAAGGGGTTCCGTCAGATAAGGTCACCAATACCAAGATACTGGTATGCATCAGCAGCTCCCCCTCCTCTGCAAGATGTATCCGTTGGGCTGCCAGATTGGCAGAGGCCTTTCATGCCCCCTGGATTGTTGTCTATGTGGAAAATGATGAAAATGACCGCTACCAGGATGAGGAGAAAAAAGGATATCAGTCCAATATAGAGCTTGCAGAACAGCTGGGTGCTGAGGTGACCACCCTCCACGGTAATGACATTGCACAAACCGTGGCACAGTATGCCAAGCTCTCCGGGATCACAAATATTGTGATCGGTAAGAGCAGGAACAAAAAGACCTTAAAGAGCCTGGTGGAGGATGACCTGGAGGATAAACTGATCTCTCTGCTGGAAAATACGGAGATTCACATCATTCCTGACAGTCCCGTTAAGGGAAGGCTTCGCAAGCTGAGAAAACATCTGCAGTTCAGACCGGTGTCCTTTTCTATGGCTGATCTGATGAAGACCCTGGGGGTTATGCTTGTCTCAACCCTACTGTCCATTTTGCTGGATCGGATTGATATGCGGTCCCAAAATTTTAATATGCTGTATATCCTCTCTGTTTTAATCATATCAAGGATTACCTCAGGCTATGGCTATGGCATCATCGCTTCCGTGCTTTGTGTTTTTATAGACAATTTTTTCTTTATCGAGCCTTATTATACGATGAAATTTTACCAGAAGGACTATCCCATTACCTTCCTTGTCATGCTGGTCACAGCCCTGATCACCAGTACCATGACCAATCGGATCAAGTCCCAGGCCGAGCTGGCCCAGGATAGAGAACAGCGGATTGAGGTTCTGTATGAGATCAATAAAAAGCTGCTGGTAACCAGAGGGCTTGAGAATATCGTAAGCGTAACCGCCGGCTATATCACCAAAATATTTGAGCGGTCCATCATCTTTTATTTGCAGGATCCCGTCTCCGGTGATCAAGGGGCTGTTACCCTATATCCGGGAGATGAGCAGGGGAGCCTGCTGCAATCAGAGAAAGAGCGGGCGGTTGCACACTGGGTATTTTTAAACCAGAAGCAGGCCGGTGCAGGTACCGATACCTTTATGGAGGCAAAGGTTTATTATATGCCTGTATTATCCCAGGGAAGCGTCCTTGGTGTGATCGGAGTCTCCTGTAAGAACGGTGATATGTTAAGCCAGAATCACAAGGCCTATCTTAGAAGAATTGCATCATTGGTCGCCCTGGCTATTGAACGGCAGCATTTATCCGATGAGCAGCGATCCATTTTGATTGCTTCTGAAAAGGAGAAGCTGAGAAGTAATCTGCTTCGGGCCATTTCCCATGACCTGCGGACTCCCTTAACCGGAATATTGGGAGCCAGCTCAGCTATCCTGGAGAATAAAAATACGCTGGATGGGCAAACCCAGGAGAAGCTGATTGCCCACATCAGGGAGGATTCCCAGTGGCTGATCAGAATGGTGGAGAACCTTTTGTCAGTAACCAGAATCAATGAGGATACTGCTAATGTCAGTAAGATGCCGGAGGCGGCCGAGGAGATTGTGGCAGCAGCCATCGGCAGAAT
>JAJUHH010000520.1 GCA_029267975.1 Clostridiales bacterium | reverse complement strand
GCAAAACCAACGGAATTGTTGTTCAGAATATCGTGTTTGCCCTTGGGGTCAAGCTTGCGATCATGCTGTTAGCCTTCTTCGGCATCTCTTCCATCTGGTTTGCTATCTTTGCTGACGTGGGAGTAGCCCTGATCGCCTTGTTGAATGCTACACGGGCGATGAGAAGCAAATAGGACAAATGTCCTGCCGGGTTGACACATAACTGCCAAAAATTACATCTATTATATTGGTAAATGTACTAATATAAACCAATAGATTTACCGATATATGCTATATGATTAGGCTTTTTGGGAGGTTATGCATAATGAGAGTTGCAAAAAAACTTGGCTTTGGTTTTCTGATTTGTATTTTGTTTGCCCTGACGATGTTTCTATCAAGTGATCATACGGCAAAGTCGGATACGGTACCAAAGTACAATTTCAGATTCAAGGTTAATAATAAGGAAATAGCATCAGAAGGTGAATATGAACTAAAATATTCTGAAGCTTTTATTGATATCGTAAGTGATGTTACCCCGGCGGACATCAGTGTAACCTGGACCTCTTCCAGAACTTCCGTTGTATCAGTGGATGATGAAGATTTTGGGAAGGATACGGTACGTATCTTTCGTGAAGGGCCCGGATATACCACAATTACAGCGAAAATCGATGCAGACGGGCATAAATTTAACATCAGTATGAATGTCAAGGTTGCTCTGTATGTAGATACAGTAGAGACCGGTATGGTATCAGAGACTCCCACCAAACCTGATACGAAGTTCTTAAAACTGGACACAGTGGGTGCCACCAGGCAGATTAAACTGAAATATGTTGATTATACCAAGGACGACGGTACTGTAGTAACCGGCGGTGCTATTACCATTGATCCGGATGCCTTTGAATTTACTTCAAGTAATGAAGGCGTGGCGACAGTAGATAAATATGGACTGATCAAATCTGAGGGATCCGGTTATTCCGATATTACCATAACCTTCATTGCCTCTGATAAGCCCTTGGTCGCAACGATGCGTGTGGTTGTAAAACCGACCTTTTCCCTGAATTTTGATACTACAAGTGAAAGTGTCACCTATAACTCTCAGGAGAGCAGGGATGCATCTCTGGTGGGGCAGGATATCCCAAGAAGCTTTACCTTGGAATCCAATGCAAAAGTAGCCCAGAACCTGACCTGGGAGGTATGGGACACCGGAAGCGGTAAGAAGCTGGAGCCCGATTCGAAGAAATTGAATTATTCCGTCAGCAATTATAGCGGTAGAGTGGCCTTCAGCAATGTCAAAGCGGGCACCTATGAGATTTTTGCCTATACCAAAAGCGGTTATGACTATACAAGCAATGCTCCCTATGCATATATGAAGTTTGCGGTTCCCATTGTCATGGATTATACCGAGCTCTATATGCAGGTGGGTGACAGTTTTAGTATTCTTGATAACAGTAATATCCCTGATGCCACTTCATTTACTTATTCCACCAGCGCCGGAGCAGGCAATTATGTTACCCTTGATCCGGATGGAATAATCACAGCAAAGAAAAACGGATATGCAGAGATTAGGTGCGTTCCGGATGCTAGCCTGAATTTAATCCCTGCGGAAGGATTTACAATCAGGATTCATGTTATTGATGGTATTTCCTTAAATATCACCAATGCAGTAATGACCACCGATTCAACCTTGCTTTTGATGGCAAATCTAACGGATGATTCGGCTGCAGTCAAATGGGAAAGTAGTGATACAAAAATTGCAACCGTTTCGGGAGGACTTGTTAAGGCGTTGAAGCCCGGTAAGGTTACGATTACGGCATCTCAAAAGATTGGGGGCCTGGTGAAGAAGGCTACCTGTACCATTGAGATTCAGCAGGCAGTATCCAAGATTGAAATTGATCCGGCTACCGTGGAATTTAAAATTGGCGAGAAGGTTACGTTGGGTGCGATTATCACACCAAGTAACTTAAGCAATGTGAAGCTGCAATGGACAAGCTCCAATGAGAATATTGTGAAATTCTTTGAAATTGGTAATCTGTCAGCAACGATAGAGGCAGTAAAAAGTGGAAATGCTGTTATTACAGCCATTAACCAGGATAATGTAGTCGTTGGTTATAGCCATGTGACAGTTAAGCAGAAGGTATCTAAGATTACACTTTCGG
Organism: Clostridiales bacterium; assembly: GCA_029267975.1. Lineage (GTDB taxonomy): Bacteria > Bacillota > Clostridia > Lachnospirales > Lachnospiraceae > Mobilitalea. Next base: position 137 of record JAJUHH010000520.1, on the reverse strand, counting down.
AAAAAGATATTTCAGTATCGTTAGGAACCGGTAAGGTACAGTTGCGTGCTTCCGTATATCCGGATTCTGCATCTGATAAAACAATATACTGGTCCTCCAGTGATACTTCAAAGGCTACCGTAGATACCAACGGCCTG
>JAJUHH010000519.1 GCA_029267975.1 Clostridiales bacterium | reverse complement strand
GACTCCTGTCCTCATAAGGATCACAAGCAGACCTTTATGCTTACAGATAAAGAAGTTGAGGAATATACCAAGATTCGGGGAAATAATTACTATACCTTCGATAAATCACTATATCCCAGAACACCGGAGCAATAAAGGAGGACTGATTGTTATGAAGCGCTTGGGAGTGATTGGTGGACTGGGTCCTATTGCAACCGCTTATTTTTATGAACTTGTGATTAAGATGACGGAGGCAGAGACGGATCAGGAGCATATGGAAATGCTTATCTATAGTAAGCCTACCATTCCGGATAGAACGAAGTATATTCTGGGCTACAGTAAGGAAAGTCCGGTAGAACCTATGATCATGGTTGGAAAGCAGTTAACCGCCCTTGGCGCAGAGCATATTGCAATTCCCTGTATCACTGCACATTATTTTTATGATCAATTGTCAAAGGGGATTAAAACACCCATCATCCATGCAATCAAAGAAACAGCAAAATACCTGAAGGATCATGGGATTAGGAGTGTCGGAATTATGGCCACCGAAGGGACCATCTTCAGCGGCTTGTTTCAGCGGGAGCTGATGAATTACGGAATTCAGTCTGTAATTCCCGGATGGGAATATCAGGCGATGGTAACGGATTTGATCTATAAGAATATAAAAGCCAACAAGCCTATTGAATTTGATAAGTTTGCCCTAGTGTCCGATCAGCTTCGTCTGGAGGGAGCCGAGGTTATCATTCTCGGTTGCTCCGAATTATCACTGATGAAAGGGGAATATGACCTTGGTCAGGGATATCTCGATGCCATGGAGCTTCTTGCCATGCGTTGTGTGCAGCTGTGCGGAGGGAAGCTTAAGAAGGAGTATGAGGAGCTGATTTCCTGGGATCCGGCAGATATCTATGTTAAGTAATGAAAGGTTGAAATGATGCAAAGAAATGTGATGGAATATTTGGAACAGATTGTAGATCGTGTTCCTGATAAGATTGCTTACGCAAATGAGGAAGGTGGGATTAGCTTCCGGGAGGTGTATAAAAGGTCAAGAGCGATCGGAAGCTTCCTGCATCGGGAAGGATACAGCAAGGAACCGATTGTGGTATTCATGGGAAAACACCCCAGGACCATAGTAACCTTCTATGGGGTAATCTACTCAGGTTGCTATTATGTTCCCATTGATGAGGAGATGCCAAAGCACAGAATTGAGCTGATCTTTCGCAGCCTACAGCCCAGGGCAGTGCTTTGTGATGAGAATACATTGGAAAGCTTAAAGGATTTTCCCTTTCATGGAAGGGTATATCGATATGAGGAAATGCTAAGGGAACCAGTGAACCCTGGGGTACTTGATATGATCAGGGACCGACAGATTGATACGGACCCGATTTATATTGTATTTACCTCTGGTTCCACAGGAATTCCCAAGGGAGTGGTAGCCTGCCACCGTTCGGTGATTGATTATATCGATCAGCTATCCGAAGTACTCAGAGTCAGTGAAGCGACGGTTTTTGGCAATCAGACCCCTTTTTATGTGGACGCCTGCCTGAAGGAACTGTATCCGACCCTCAAGTTCGGAGCAACTACGTACATTATTCCGAAGAACTTATTCCTATTTCCATTAAAGCTGGTGGAATTTTTGAATGAACATAAGATTAATACCATATGCTGGGTAGTATCTGCTTTGACCATGATCTCTGCCTTTGGAACCCTGGAGAAGGAGATACCAAGATACCTGCATACCATTGCCTTCGGAAGCGAAGTATTTCCCATTAAGCAGTATAATCTCTGGAAGAAGCATTTGCCCCAGGCACGCTTCATTAATTTATACGGACCTACGGAATGCACAGGTATGTCCTGCTATTACGAGGTCAACAGGGACTTTGGGCTGGAGGAGATGATCCCCATCGGCAGACCTTTTCCTAATACTGAGATATTACTGCTTGATGAGAACAATCAATTAGCGGCTGAGGGAGCGGAAGGGGAGATCTGTATTCGCGGTACTTCCCTGACCCTGGGCTATTATATGAATTGGGAAAAAACCCAGGAGGTATTCGTACAAAATCCTCTTAACCCTGCCTATCCGGAACTGATTTACCGGACAGGGGATATCGGTCTCTACAATGATCGCGGTGAGCTGATCTTCGTCTCAAGAAAGGACAATCAGATCAAACATATGGGGCACCGGATCGAGCTGGGAGAGATAGAGATTGTTGCTAACTCCATGGATGAGATAAAAAGTGCCTGCGCTATCTTTGACCAGGACAGAAAAAAGATTGTGCTCTACTATGTGGGTGATGT
>JAJUHH010000518.1 GCA_029267975.1 Clostridiales bacterium | reverse complement strand
CCAATCTGAGCAAGGTGGTATTCACAAACCCATCCAACGCAAACAAGGCCCGAAAGATAATGGCATAGGATACCAGCGATGTGGCACAAGGGAGAAAGATTGCCGTACGAAACAGCCCCTTGAATTTCAGGTTCTTATTATTAAGCATGGATGCGAGAATCAATGCTAAAATCAACATAATAGGAACCTGAACGATCAGATAAAAGAAATTATTAAACAGGGCCTGCTTGAATATGCCGTCCTGAAATAGCCTTATGTAATTGTATGCCCCCGCAAATTGCATCCCTGCTCCGATCCCGGTCTTCAGGGATAAAATAAAAGCTTTGATCATGGGATAGAAATTCATCCAGCAGATTAACAATGCTGCAGGCAATAAAAAGAGCCATCCAATGATCAGATGCCTTTTGCTCAGTCTCATCCTCTTAACCTTTCCCTCCATATTCATCTCCATTCTGCCACTACCTGCAAAATGCAGGCGCAGCGTATGATATACAAAGTCCAAGAAACAGATTGGGACTAATACAAAATAATATATATTCTGCAAAAGTCCCAATTGTTCAAGCTAATTTGAATATTGTATTATTTCTTACCCATCTGGAAGTTCACTGTTTCTTCTGCTGCTTTTAACTCTGTATTAATGTCTGCACCGCCGACAGCATTGGTAAGTGCTGTTCCGACAGCATCTCTTGCTTCATAATAATACACACCGGTAATATTGCTGGGAACCTTACCGGCAAAGTCAGTGATATCAGCATAAATCTTCTGTCCGCCAAAGAACTCGGAGGGCTGTGCATATACATTACTGTCACCTGCAGGCAAATATGTTGCAAGTGCACCGGAAGAAGGAAGAATGGTCTCATAAAATTCAACACTACCTGCAAAGGTCTTGGATAGGAAGTCAATCGCCAGCTCCTTATTCTTGGAGTTCTTGGTAATCGCCCAGCTGGAACCACCATTATTAGAATAGTGGGTAGCATTTGGAATATTGTTCAAGGAAGGAAGATTGGTTAAGGTCCATTTGCCGGATTGATCCTTAGCAGTCTGGATGGACGCGAGAATCCAGCATCCATTGATGGTTCCCGCTACGGTGCCGTTGGTTAAGGTTCCTATGTACTGATCCCAATCATTCACTTCAACAAGTACACCACTCTTAACAAGCTCCATATAAACACGCATTGCTTCTTCCAGAGCCTTATTGCCAAGGATATTCACAGAACCGTCAGCTTTGAAGAGGCTCTCCCCACAGGATTGGAGCATTTCCATAATCAAGTCCGGACTGCCGGCCTGAGCAGAAAGAAGAGGCATATTGGTCTTAGCCTTGATATCCTTTCCAATCTCAATAAACCGATCCCAGGTAATATCGGTAAAATCCTTTACCGTGTAGCCTGCCTGCTCCAGAATGTCGGAGCGAAGGGCGGTGATACAAGTACCGTTATCAAAGGGAACTCCATAATTCTTGCCGTCAACAACAGAATAAGCAACCTTTGCCGAAGCAAATTGATCAAATGCTATGCCTGATCCTGTGAGATCTGTAAAAATCTCAGGGAAGTTTGCAAAGTTCTTCTGGAAGGCATTATCTTGCATAAGGAATATATCAGGTAGTGTATCAAGCTGTCCGGAAGTTGCTGCCGTTGTAATCTTCGTCTGTACATCATCCCAGGGTGTTTCCACAATGTTCAGCTTAAAGTTGGGATTTGTCTTCTGATACACTTTCTCGGCTTCCTGCATTGCATAGATATTGAATGCCGGATCCCAGCACCATACAGTCAGGGTAGCATCTCCACTTTTAACATCCGCTGTTGCTGCCCCATCGTCACCTTTGCCGCAGGCAACAAGCATGAATGACATGCAAAATACTAATAAAACTGCCAATAACTTTTTTAACTTTTTCATATCTCTCCTCCAATCATATTGATTTATCGTCGGCAGCACTAAATCTGACTACCGGTGTATTTCAGACATGCTTACTCGCACAAGTAAATTATAAAATTTGGTAATATTTGGTTCAATATGATTATTGCGCAGTTTTTTAGATATCTTGCTCTCCTGTCCAGCATTTTCTACAAATGTTTCACTGTCTTACACCTCTCATTTGTAATTTTATTGGAAGCTGGCGCAAATGCTAGCTTATCTTAATTTTCACTTGCTTTCTATATTCATTGGGAGATATTCCTGTGTACTTGCGAAAGGTCTGGGAAAAATACGCCTGGGAGGAAAACCCCAGACTGCTGGCGATCTGAGCCACGGAATAGTCCGTTGCCTCCAGCAAATTCTTGCTTTG
>JAJUHH010000517.1 GCA_029267975.1 Clostridiales bacterium | reverse complement strand
GGTATGCATATTCATATGAATCGTGCTTTCATAGACAGTACCTGTAGAAAAGTCCGAATCTACAGTTATCTTAGGCCTTTTCCATTCCTTTCCCCCGTATACCGGCATATCCTCGGTAATCGGCATGGAAATATCAATTAATTTAAAGCGATCAAAATTCATAATAAACCCTCCATTCTGCTACACCAGTGAATTCCCGCTTCTTAAGGATCCCTGATCAGCTAATTTATCTTATACGTGCCACCACTTTCGTCCATCCTTTGCCAGCAGCTCAAAGGATCTCACCGGTCCCATGGAACCGGCATCATAATTGGGAAAAGAACTCTTCTTTTGTTCTCTGTAGGCAATCAGTCGGTCTGCCACTGTCCAGGCAGCCTCCACCTCATCCCATCTGGAGAAGAGGGTTGCATCCCCTCGCAGGATATCATAAATCAGTCTTTCATATGCCTCCGGGGTATTGCCCTGCATAGGCTGGAAGGAACTGGTATCCATCTTGGTTGGTACGATGCCATGATGGGAGGTAAAATCCTTGGTATTAAACTGGAAGAATACACCCACATTTGGCTGGATACGAAGTACCAGAAGATTAGGCTCCTGTATTTCCTCATCCTTAAAGTATAGGATATTGGGCAAATCCTTAAACTGGATTACGATTTCTGCAGAGCTTTTTGCCAGACGCTTACCGGTCCTGATATAGAAGGGAATACCTGCCCAGCGGAAGTTATTAATATGGAGCTTCAGAGCCACAAAGGTCTCTGTGGAGGAATCCCTTGGAACATTTAATTCCTGCCGATAACCGGGTACCGGTTCCCCATCAATGATGCCGGGACCATACTGACCGAACACTACATTATCCCGCAGAAATTCCGGTGTGATCTCCTCGATGGCCTCCAATACCTTCTGCTTCTCTGTTCGAATGGAGTCAGTCTTTAAATTGGTAGGCGGCTCCATTGCTACCAGGGTCAGGATCTGAATAATATGATTCTGTATCATATCCCGCATGGCTCCGGAATGCTCATAATAACCACCCCGGGTTCCCACACCCAGCTTTTCCGTCAGTGAGATCTGAACATTATCAATGAATTTATTGTTCCAGATTGATTCAAAGATGGAGTTGCAAAAGCGTAGAACCATGATATTTTGAATCATTTCCTTCCCCAGGTAGTGATCAATACGATAGATACTCTTCTCCGGAAAGACCTCAAGGATTTTATTATTCAGCTTTCTGGCCGTCATCAAGTCCTTACCGAAGGGCTTCTCAATGACCAGACGGCTCCAGGCACCTTCCTTATTGGCCATATCGCTGATCTGTATCCCGTGGACAATGGTTTCAAAATACTCCGGCGCCACCGCCAGGTAAAAGACCCGGTTCCCTTCCGTACCGGCCGTCTGATCCAATTGATTAAGATACTCCTTTAAGCCCTGAAAGCCTTCCATGTTTGTAAAATCAAACTGGTAATAGTGTATCATATTTTGTAGTTTATGCCAAATGGCTGCGTCAATTTTATTTCTGGAATGTTTATTGACAGAGTCATAGATATCCTTTTTGTATTCGTCCTCCGTTTTGTCCCTGCGGCCTACAGCTACCACCGCGAAATTTTCCGGAAGAAGCTTATCAAGGACCAAATTATATAAGGCAGGCATCAGCTTTCGGTGGGTTAGATCACCGGTGCCTCCAAAAATCACTAAGATTGCTGACATAATATCATCTCCGTTTCTGTCACCTGTCTCCATCACCAATTCGTATGAAAATAGCCTTCTTTGTCAATCCGTTCATAGGTATGTGCTCCAAAGAAATCCCTTTGTGCCTGAAGCAGGTTCATTGGCAGCTCACTGGCCCGATAGCTGTCATAATAGGATAAGCTGCTGGCAAAGGCAGGAACACTGATTCCATAGGTGATTGCCGTCTTAATCACCTCGCGCCAGTCCTCCTGATATTTTCCGATGCTCTCGTTAAAGTAATCTTCCAGCAATAGATTCTTAAGTCCGGGATTCTTATCATAGGCTGCACTGATCTTATTCAGGAATTGGGCTCTGATAATGCAGCCCCCACGAAAGATCTTGGCAATCTCACCATATTGCAGATCCCAGGCAAATTGTTCAGCTGCACTGCGCAGTAATCCAAATCCCTGAGCATAGGCACATATCTTGCTAGCATATAAGGCTCTGCGAACCGACTCAATCAGACTTTCCTTCTCTGTATCAGATAGGTCTGTCTTTGCTGCCTGGACAGGTCCTAGCAGTAGCTTGCTGGCTTCTACCCGTTCCTTTTTCATCGCTG
>JAJUHH010000516.1 GCA_029267975.1 Clostridiales bacterium | reverse complement strand
CTTTCGGTTTTTGGTAGACTTGTTTCTTGTCAATTCAATTTTACCATAAATCCGTGAGGAGTTATATTGTTTTATTAAAAGAAATATCCCGTATTTATGCGGGTTGTGGCGTTTCGCAAACGCTTAGAAGATAAAGAAAGATATGAGGTGGCATTATGTCAGAGGATTTATTAAATATAAGCGGACTTAGAGTCAGTGTTGATCATAAGGATATCTTAAATGGTTTGGATTTAAAGGTAAAAAAGGGGGAAGTGCATGTCATCATGGGACCCAATGGGGCGGGAAAATCAACCCTGGGCTATTCCATTATGGGTCATCCCAAATATATCGTAGAAGAAGGCAGGATCCTCTTTGAGGAGGAGGATATCACTTATGAGAAGGCGGATGTCAGAGCAAAGAAGGGAATTTTCTTATCTTTTCAGAATCCGGAGGAGTTGTCCGGGGTGACCCTGGAAAGCTTTATCAGGGCAACGAAGAAAGCAGTGGAGGATAAGCCAATGCGGGTGTTAGCCTTTAAAAAGGAACTGGACAGAACCATGGAAGAGCTTGGTATGGATAAGGAATATGCAGGCAGGTACCTGAATGTGGGCTTCTCCGGTGGGGAGAAGAAGAAATCGGAGATTCTGCAGATGCTCATGTTAAACCCTAAGCTGGCAATTCTTGATGAGACGGATTCCGGTCTAGATGTAGATGCTGTCAAGACAGTATCCCAAGGAATCAAAGCCTTCAAAAATGAGGGGAATTCTCTGATCATTATCACACACAGCACGAAGATCCTGGAATATCTTGAGGTGGATTATGTTCATATTCTGTTAGATGGTAAGCTGATCAGGACCGGAGACGCTTCTCTGATCGAGGAAGTGAATGAAAAGGGCTTTAAGGAATTGGTTCTTGTATAAGAAGGGAGGTACTTGCATGGAGACAGGGAAGAATAAAACTTATGTCAGGGACATTGACAGAAGTATCTATGATAAAAAAGACAAGGTAAATGCCGCTTATCAAAGCTCCAGAGGATTAACTCCTGAGATCGTGGACCAAATATCCTCAGAAAAGAAGGATCCCCAGTGGATGAGGGAGTTCAGACAAAAATCCCTGCAGGTCTATCATGAGCTTGCGCTTCCGGTCTGGGGTCCCAATATCGATGAGCTGAAGATGGAAGATATCGTTACCTATGTAAGGCCTGATACACAGCTGCAGCTTTCCTGGGACCAGGTACCCGAGGACATTAAGAATACCTTTACGAGGCTTGGTATCCCTCAGGCAGAGCGGACCTCACTGGCAGGAGTAGGGGCCCAATATGATTCCGAGGTTGTCTATCACAATGTGAAGGAGGAAGTTAAGAACCTGGGGGTTATCTATACAGATATGGAAAGTGCCTTGAGAGAACATGAGGATATGGTCAGGGAACATTTTATGAAGCTGATAACACCCAGAGACCATAAATTTGCTGCCCTCCACGGTGCAGTCTGGAGCGGAGGTTCCTTTGTCTATGTTCCGCCGGGGGTCTCTGTTGAGATACCCTTACAGTCCTACTTCCGGTCCAATGCGCCCGGTGCAGGACAATTCGAGCATACCCTGATTATTGTGGATGAGGGAGCCAGCCTGCACTTTATTGAAGGCTGCTCTGCACCCAAATATAATGTCGCCAACCTGCATGCAGGCTGCGTGGAGCTCTTTGTCAGGGACGGGGCAAGATTACGCTACTCAACCATCGAGAATTGGTCCAAGAATATGTACAATTTAAACACCAAGAGAGCTCAGGTGGGGAAGGACGCAAGCATGGAATGGGTGTCCGGTTCCTTTGGCTCCAGGGTATCCTGCCTTTATCCCATGAGCATTCTCAAAGGGGAGAATGCTAGGATGGAGTATACAGGTATTACCTTTGCCGGCAAGGATCAGCATCTGGATACCGGAGTCAAGGTAGTGTATGCCGCTCCCAATACCTCCGCTCATATGAGCTCCAAATCCATCTCCAAGGATGGAGGATGCAGTACCTTCCGAAGTGCTGTGGTCATCGGAAGGGAAGCGGAGGGGGCCAAGTGCGCCGTATCCTGCGAATCCCTGATGCTTGATTCTAAATCACGCTCCGATACCATTCCTGTCATGGATATCCGCAACGATAATGTGGATATCGGACATGAGGCCAAGATCGGAAGGATTAGTGACGATACGATATTTTATCTCATGAGCAGGGGCTTAAGTGAGGCAGAGGCAAGGGCAATGGTGGTCAGCGGTTTTGCGGAGCCAATTGCCAAGGAATTACCTATGGAGTATGCCCTTGAAATGAACCAGTTAATT
>JAJUHH010000515.1 GCA_029267975.1 Clostridiales bacterium | reverse complement strand
GGTGACAGTAGCACCCATACTCTCTACAATTGCTTCATAGGGTATGGTATAATTCCCGGTCTTAATTGACTTCTTATCGTTGAACTTGTAGCTCTTCTTCTCATACTTTACCTGTTTGTGATAGGCAGCTGCCTTGGAATAGTTTTGAATTACATACTCATATCCGGAGCTACTGCCATAAGCACTGCTAAAACCTGTGTTCCCATTGCCTGATTTTTGATTTGCTAAAGCGGATCCGCTTGATGCAAGCACCATGGTTGCTGCAACAGCAAAGCATAATATTTTCTTTCTCATAATTCTTTCTCCTTTCGTTTTACATTACCGTCCTGCCTTATATAATTCGAGAGAGAAGACAATAATTTTGGGGTAGCCCCGCAAAAAAATACAGAAGGTAGAAAACTTTTTGAAAATATGGCCATAATCTACAAATAAACTTGTGAATATGGTTATAATCCCCAAAATTAAGGCTAATTTTTTCTGTTATGACAAATATACATTTTAGATCAGTCATGCTACACTGATAAAGAAAAGCTGTACCCGATTATTCCTCCAATGAATAGAACGGAGGATGTATGTCGAATACGAAAAAAATCTTTATTAATGTTCTGATTTGCCTATTCCTATTCTTTGCCGCTCCGGCAGTAAGCTCCATAAGCATCAAAGCAGCTCCCCTTGAATTTGTCATACTTTCTACTTATAAAGAAACTTTGAACATTGGTGACGAACTTTATCTGATTGCCTTTACTTCTAATGGTAAGCTGCCCACCTTTAAAAGCAGCTCCTCTTCCATTGCTTCCGTAAATACCTATGGAAAGATCACCGCCAAAAAATCCGGTACAGCAACCATCACTGCAAAGATCAAAAACGGTGAGGCAAGCTGTATCGTGACCGTCCGGAAAACCGAGATAACGCTGAGTAAAAGCAGCATTGCCCTGGAGCATGGTGAAAGCCTGACACTGACCGCTTCCACCTCCAATCAGTCTTCGGTCACCTGGAAAAGCAGCAAAAAAAGTGTAGCAATCGTGGATGAGCAGGGCAGGGTTACCGGTATGAAGCCGGGGGAAGCCATCATCACCGCTACAGCAAACGGCAGCAGCAAGACCTGCAGTGTTAAGGTAAAATCCCCAACGGTGAAGCTTTCTACTACTAAGCTAAAGCTTTATCGGGGGCAGACCGCAAAGTTAAGTGCTACGGTATCGTCCAATTTGCCCCCTGCCTGGAGAAGCAATAAGTCCAGTGTTGCAACTGTCAGAGAGGATGGTACGGTTACTGCTATGAAGCATGGTACTGCAACGATTACAGCAACGATCGATGGGGTCTCCCGGACCTGTGAGGTTACGGTTGAATCGCCTAAGATTACGCTCAGTAGGGAAAACCTTAGCCTTAAGGTTGGAGAAGCCATTCAACTTTCTGCTGCTGTCTCATCCGGTAATCCTGTCACCTGGTCCAGCAGCAACGACAAAATCGCAAGCGTCTCAAGCGATGGGACTGTCACCGCCTGGCAGAAGGGTAAGGCCTTCATCTATGCCAGTGAAGACGGAACTAAGGTAAAATGCATGGTAACAGTGACGGAAACCAGCGATAAAAAATAATGATTGAAGGAATACGGGTGCAGCTTTTTAATAAGTAAATAAGTACTCATAGTATGGGGCAAGCCAGGCTTGCTCTGTTTTTATCGTATAGGATACTTCAGCGAATTTTCCGAAATCACTCTTGTGAGTTGGAGTCATAAACATTATGTATTATTCAATTATTAAATAGATTAACATATAAATTAATATTTTTAATTTCAATATTAATATTGTTAATTTTATTATTGACATTACAAATATTATAGTGTATATTCATGGTAACAGATATTGGATGCTATCTTATTTTCCAATATAACATCAACGAGATGAGCAAAAGGTAAGGAGGTAACCAATGAAATACAAAGCACCAGGAAAGTGTCCCGTATGCGGCGAAAAGCTTTCCATCACCAAACTAAGCTGTCCAAAATGTTCTACTTCGATTGAAGGAGATTTTCAGCCCTGTGAATTCTGCCGGCTGCCGGAGGAGGATCTGGAATTCATCAAAGTATTTATCCGATGCCGCGGCAATATCAAGGATGTAGAGAAGGAACTGGGCATTTCCTACCCTACGGTAAGAGGTAAGCTGGATGCGGCCATCCGAGGCCTGGGATATGAGGTGACCAGTAAAGAAACCATAAAAGAAAATGAAGACAAGGCTGCCGCCAAGAATGAAATCCTGGACCTCTTGTCCAAAGGGGAGATCACGCCAAAGGAAGCTGCAGAGAGAATT
>JAJUHH010000514.1 GCA_029267975.1 Clostridiales bacterium | reverse complement strand
GAGCCCTTCTTTCCTTTGTGACCAAGGATATAGCGGACAGTCTTGTGAAGTTCTCCAAGGTGGCAGATGCTTATAAGGAGGACGCAGTATTTATGGATGGTGTCGTGACAGAATTTAATAGTGCGGCAAATCATCTTCTGACCACCATCGAAGGAATCACCTCTGCTGTAAATGAGGTTGCCAGTGCGGCTTCTGAAGGAGCGGCTGGTACCGCTGATATTGCTGAGAAGATTTCTAACATTACGGACAAGTCTGCCGATGTGAAAAAGCAGCTTGAAATCTCCCGCAGCAGCTCTGAGCGCTTGACCAAGGAGATTAATAACTTTACAGTGTAGCCGAAAGATAAAATCTAAGCATATATAGAAGGACTTCCTCTATGATACAAATTGAACTGACCAGCAAAGGTTAGACCTAAAATCTATTCTTTGGGAGGTCAGTTCAATTGATTATGGAGGAAGTCCTTCTTTTACTATCTTATCTCTTGTCCGGCTATTTTGTCTCACTCATGCGTTTTACGCAGGCATCATAATAGACGTCATCGATTTCTATTCCGATAAAGCGGCGGTTGAGCTCTCTGGCTGCTACGCCAGTGGAAGCAACACCCATGAACATATCCAGGACAATATCATTTTCATTGCTGGCAATCTTAATAATCTGCTTTAGCACCGCCAGAGGCTTCTGGGTGGGATGCTTGGGATTCTTAAGTCGCTCACTGCCCATGCAAATGGGGCTTTCGATAAAGTTATGCATTTCATTTTGCTTGGTGAAGTTCCAGGTATGCCCCTTATTCCACATGCAAACGATCAGCTCACAGCTGTTTAAGAAGGAGGATTTGCGGATATTGGGAACAGGATTGGTCTTGTGCCATACCATAAACTGAAAGGTATCGAACTCGCTGTCAAACACCTCATGCCATTTGCCGATCAAATTATAGCTGGTGAAGATAAAGATGTTGCCGGTGGGAGAGAGTACCCGCTTGAATTCCTCCAGGAAGTCTATGGGGGAGAGCTCTATTAGGTCCCACTTTGCCACGTCGTTATTAATCTCGCTTCTCCAGTCAAATTTCATGTTGCCGGTAGAATATTTGGCAAGATTATAAGGTGGATCGCACAGGATAAGATCAATGCTTCCGTCCGGTATTTCCTTTAGTTTATCCATACAATCCCCATGCATCAGCAGGTATTTATCTATGGTATTTACATCTATCATAAGGGGGTATCTCCTCTCGTTATCTATCAGAAGCAATCTTTACCGGATTAGGGCTCTTCGCCTAAGCTAGTGAAAGTACAGATTCTTGATTCGCTCCAGAGCGCTTTTCATATATTCTGCACTTAGCTTGTACTGATCATATATAATCTGGTAGCCGTCAGGATCGTTGCAGACAAAATTCCAATAAGCTTTGCCAATGAGCAGTTCCTCCTCTGCAAAGAAGGTCTGGACACGCTCCTGATGCCAGGGAACATCCTCACCAAATTTGTTATAGGCTGTTGCAAAATAAATCCGTACGGTTTCATCATTCTGCAGTGAGTTCTTCAGGATAAAGAACTCATTCAGCAGGGCGATCTTCTCAGACTTTGCCTTTTTGTTATCAAGATCCCCGCCTGCCTTTAATTCAATCAGATAATGGCATCCGGTCTCTTCATCATAAAAATAATTATCTGTCTCATGAGAGGTAAGAAAGCTTGTTACATTGGCCGGAGTCAGACAATTAAAGTTCATATAATCAGCTATCTTGGGCTTTGCATCCCGCTTCTCATAGGCCGTCATCAGATAATCGATATGCTGGGTCTGCTGGGGCAGCAGATAGGATTCAATCCGCCCCCTGACGGTGTAGGAGATCTTGGCGATCGCGTTGCCCATGTTCTCCAGCACCTTGCCGAAGGAACTATCAAAGGAACGAACGAAAGCTGAATAGAACATGAACTCCTCCCCTAACTGGCTGATGAAGGCATTATTCTTCTTGGCGTTGATCACACCCAGAGGATCTGTTACTTCATTTATGTAACGAGCTTCCATGGTATCAACAAACTGCCGGATGTGTTTATCTACGATTTCTCGTATCAGGGTTTCTTTTTCAATGGTCATATGAAAACTCCAATGTTAGATCTATTAAGACTCGGGTTATAGTTCTGGTATTCAAAAATAATTCGAACTCTTGGTTAGGAGCAAAAAGCCTCAGGCTCCTGGCTACCTATCTGAATATTATATCATGAATCTGACTTTTGGGAAAGGGGATATGAACAAATTTTCGATAGACCTATGTGCAGGGGATACTGTTCACACCCCAGCTTGACTTGATGTT
>JAJUHH010000513.1 GCA_029267975.1 Clostridiales bacterium | reverse complement strand
TATTACAATAAGGAAATCTTTGCCCGCTGTGGGATTACTGAGCCCCCAAAAACCCTTTCTGAGATGGTGGATATGGCGAGACAAATCACGAAGAAGCTGTCAAATAACAGAATCTATGGTTTTGCTCAGAATATGAAGGATGGAGAAGATGCTCTATTCTATTGTCTGATGAATGGCATGACAAGGGATCATGGTATCTACGAGGGCTTTGATTATCGCAAGGGCAGGTATGACTTCACACTATTTTATGGTGGACTGTCCAGTTTAAAGGAGCTGCTGGACGAGGACAGTGCAATGTCAGGCTGTGAAAACCTGAGCATGGATGCCCTGAGAGACTTATTTGCAAGAGGAAGGATCGCCATGTACTTCGGCGATAGCTTTAAGGAGCAAAGGGTGTACAAGGAGCTGTTCCCCATGGAGGAGGACAGTTATGGGATGGCACCCATCCCCAGGGATGACCTGGCAGATTGTGAGGGGATACTCCCCGTGAGCCTAAGCGGAGGATGGCTGGTCAGCAGCAAAACGGACCACCGGGAGGAAGCTCTGACGGTTTTGTGGGAGCTCTTGTACTCAGAGGATTATTTGAAGGGATATTATGAAGATTACAGTATAGGATACCTACTGGACGGAAAACTGGAAGAAGAGCAGAAACAGATGCTAAACAGCGCTATGGCTTTACCCAGGGCGCCCCATATCCTAAATAGCGAGGCTATTACCATACAGAGCTCCGGAATCTATGAGGTGCTTTATTCTGTATTATACGGTGATATGAGCGTAAAATCGGGATTACAGAAGCTGACAGAGGTTTATAACAGCGGCTATGCTAACGGAATAAAAAATAAACGCTTAGGAAGGCTCTACCTTCCTGATTATGACCCGCAGAAACCGGAGCTTACCTTAGAGACCTACAGGCAGCTTGTCCTGCCTTTATATCATGGGAACTCTGGCAATTAAGCGCTGGCAGTCGGACGAATTACAATAAAGATGAGGTAAAATTATGGTTAAATCACTTGATAGATCTACACTTACAATAGAACAAAAAATAGGACAGATGATCATTGCACGCTCACCGGTGGATGAGGAGAGCTGGCAGTATATGCTGGAGCTGATCCGCAATAAGAGCCTGGGCGGTGTACATATACGCAAAACAGATTCAAAGCCTTCTTTCCCATGGATGAGGAAAGAATAAGGGAAATGATAAAGCAGATTAAGGAGATTGCGGAATATCCAATCTTAATCTGTGAGGATATGGAGAATGGCTATGGAGAAGGTCAGATAGCACTGGGGTCACCCATGGCATTATCCAGTACAGACGATGAGGAGCTGGCCTTTGAGTTCGGTGCCATTACTGCAAGAGAGGCCAAGCAGGACGGCTATAACCTGGTGTTCGGCCCCTTGCTGGATTTGGGTATGAATCCTCTTTCCAGCTGCCAGGGACAGAGAACCTTTGGAGCGGACAAGGAGCAGGTCGCAAGAATGGCAGGACAGGTGATCGAGGGATATCAGTCCGAAGGATTTGTAGTAACAGGAAAGCATTATCCGGGTTTTGGTGCATCCCCCGTGGATTCCCACATTGATATGGTAGTCTTATATTCCGATGAAAAGGAACTCATAGAGCGGGAACTGTATCCATATTTAAAATGCGCCAGAGAGCATGACATGTCAGGTGTTATGGTAGGCCATATCATGGTACCCAAGGTAGATCCGGAATATCCTGCTAGCCTTTCAAAGAAGCTGATCGGGCTCCTGCGCAGAGAGGGCTATGAAGGTCTGATCATGACAGATTCTCTGGCAATGGTAGGACTGACCAATCTATATGGTGTAAAGAATTGCCATAAAATGGCCCTGGCAGCCGGCAACGACATGGTGCTGTGCGACTACAGAACCTCAATCATCAAATCTTATGAGTGGATGCTGGAAGCCTTCCGTGAGGGAATGATCACTGAGGAAGCGGTTGACAGGGCGGTAGACCGCGTCATTGCAGCCCAGAACAGGACAATCAGTCCCAAGGGCTTAAAGCCTGCAGAGCCGGTAGGTGCCAGAGAACAAGCCCTGGCAGACCAAATGGCGGCAAAGGCCATTGTTGAGGTCCTTCACGGTGTTAAGGAAGCAGCAATCGATACAAAGGCAAAGCATCTTTTTATTATCCAACAGGGTAATTATTATCCGGATCCCCATACAGGTGAACTCAAACAGGAGCCTTCCGGGGTAGAGTTTTGTGAGGATGAGCTGAAGAAGCTGTTCCCCAATTCTACATTCCATCATATTCAGGCATATCCGGGCAAGTTTGAGCTGGAAGCAGCCCTTG
>JAJUHH010000512.1 GCA_029267975.1 Clostridiales bacterium | reverse complement strand
GTCAGCATCTGCATGGGCTTATTAATAGGGAAGAACCATAGTGGCGGGATAATCGGTGTATTCTGTGCACCAAAGTAATTGACAGCGATCACATCGATCAGATCACCAAAATAGCTTCCAAAAGCAACTCCCCATATCACGGATGTTATACCGCAATAAAAGAACATTGTCATAAAATTCTTCATAAAGGGTTCCATGGTCTTGCGGCCCTTAAGCAGTATTGCTCCGCAAGCAATTACCATCAATAACCCATATCCTGCATCAGCCATGATGATTCCAAACAGCATATAATAGAATATGGCCATCATAAAGGTAGGATCGATCTCCCCCTTTACAGGAAGACTAAAGCCTTCCACTACCCATTCCAGGGGCCTTGCGAACCAATTATTTTTTAACTTTACCGGAACCTCTTCCTCTTCTTCCGGTTCGTCGAATTCAACAGCCAGTTCAAAGCGTTTTGTTAACTCTGCTTCCAGCTCCTTCGCATCCTCTGCTGCAATATAACCGGATAGCATAAATAGATTTTTCGTCTGTGCCAGCTGACCGATCACCTCATATTTATCATAGCGCATCTTGTCGTAGTCCTGAAGGAATAAAAGCTCCTGTCGGTACTTGGCCAGCGCAATGATTTCCTCCTGGGCCTTTTGTATTGCAGCTTCCGCTTCCGATATCTGCTTGTCTATCTCCTTCAGTGCTTCCTTGGGTATCTTATCGGAAGACAGACTCGAATATGAGAATTCAGCAGCACGTAAGGCTTCATGTACCTCCTCTGCCTTATCCTTACCGCATAAGATGAATACACAGGTCTGATCCTTAGAGGAACTGATGATGTCCACATTGACTGGTCCATGCTCAATAAGCATTTCATAGATGCTTTCCAGAGTCAGTTCCTTGGGAAAGCTTCCGATAAAGCACTTAGTGAATTTCGTTCCGCCAAAGTTGAGAGGAACATCAAGTGCCGTCCAGGGAAGCAGTGTCTCCTCTTGAACCTTAAGCTTTAAAATCTCGGCTCTATGTTCTGCAATTTCCTTATTGTAAGCAAGGATCTTGCCCGCGGTCTTTACTGTAGACTCATATTTCTTCTGAAAAGCATCATATTCCTCCACCGCTACTTCATTTCTGCCGCTGATCATGGACAATAAGGGTTTTTTTTCAGGCACATACTTGTCCAGTATTTGGACGGCATCCCTGGCAATATTCATATTTCGCTCAAATTCCGCCTTAGCATGGGTTACATCTGCCTTATAAAATACCTGATCCTCCGGCAGTATGTCACAGATTTCTATGACGCCCCGGCGCTGCAGCAATTCCAGTAAGGGCTTGCGGTCTTTCTTTAGTGCATATATTGTAATACGCTGCATATGCAGCATAGCCATAACTGATACACCTCCTTTTCTCGTAATTTAGTAATGTGTGTACTCTTCGTATAGCACATGCTTTTAATGCTCCATCCTTAAATAACATTTGACAGAACAAGATCGATTGCAGCTTTCTCCTTGCTCTTCGCCATTTCCTTCATTAAGGTAGCTTCTCGCTCAGCTCTTTGTACGGCAGCCTGAATCAGCTCCTCACCTTTTTTCTGCGCTGCATTCAGATTTTGCTCCGCTTTCTGCGTGGCTTGCTTGATCATCGTCATGCTTAGCTGCTTTGCTTCCTGCTGGGCCTTTAACAATATCTCCTCCCTTTGACGGTAAGAGTCCCGTTCAATCTCCGCAGCCTTCAGCTCAGCCTGACGGACTGCCTGTACTGTTTCCATTGCCATTTCGTTGCCTCCTTCCCCTAAAAACAATATAAACCTATTATACCAAAAAATCTGTAACATTCAACAGCAACTATTCTTTTATTGCAAATGTTTTTTAAATTTCATATAATATTAGAAAATTTACTAAAATACAAATTATTGTGTTAAAATATTAACAGGGGGAGTACATTTTCACATGTACTCCCCCTTGTTAATATACTTACTTCTATAATATACCTTGCTCTGTACGAATATCCGCCTGTCATCTCCCCCATGACAGGAAGGCAATACAAAACACGATATACCCCAAGCATTTGCTTCAAAATAGAGTTTAAAATATATAATTAACTCCCTCTCATCAAAAATCGCTTTATCCTTCTATTTTGCTGCTAAATGCTTATTCACTTGTCAGTCAATCTTCTTACGGAACTACCCGGCAATACCTTTCCCTCAACAACTACTCTTTCAATAAGAGCCGCTTTCGGATGTTCTATGAGCCCAATCAGCTTCTGGGCTGCGCTTCGCCCCATAGCCTGGGTATCCTGCTGTAAGGTGGTTAATCTAGGATCC
>JAJUHH010000511.1 GCA_029267975.1 Clostridiales bacterium | reverse complement strand
GTGGTAGAGGAAGGTTCAGACCATATCAGGATTAGGGAGAATGATATTACAGAGATCGGCGCCGGAGCCATTCGAATGAACGGTGGAGAGTATGGTACGGAGAAATGCCTGCATACCTATGGCAATGTGATCTGCGATAATATCATTTCTCATTGCGGCAAGCGTTATTACAGCGCTTGCGGAATTCTGCTGATGCATAGCTACGAGAATGTCGTGGCTCACAATACCATCAGCTATCTGTATTATTCCGGTATTTCCTGTGGTTGGAAGTGGGGCTACGCAGAGAGTATCTCCCATCATAATCTCATTGAGAAGAATTATATCCATCATATCGAACAGGGAAAGCTGTCAGACATGGGCGGCATTTATCTGCTGGGCAGACAGCCTGGCACCATCGTGCGCAACAACCTGATCCATGACGTGGAAAGCAAGCATTACGGCGGTTGGGGACTATATACCGATGAAGGCAGCAGTTTTATCCTTCTTGAGAATAATGTGTGCTACAATACCGGCAACAATTGCTTTTACCAGCATTATGGACAGATGAATACCGTAAGGAATAATATCTTTGCTTTTTCTAAGGAGCAGCCAGTGAGGATTTCCAGAAAGGAGCTGCATACAGGTATTGTTTTAGAAAGGAATATCATTGTAACGAATGGTATGCCAGCTTACAGAACAGGCTATGATGAACGGCGTGCCGGCTGTCTTCATATGCTTTCCTCCTCCAATAATATCTTCTGGGATAGAAAGGGGACTGAGCCTGTCATCTGGAGCGTTGGAGATAATCAATACTCACTGAAGCAGATGCGGGACAAATTCGGGCGGGATATTGGCTCTGTTATCTTAGATCCCGGTTTTGCTGATCTGGAAAAGTATGATTTTACCCTGAAGGAGGACAGTGAAGCTGTCAAATTAGGTTTCCATCCCATTGATGTATCTGACTGCGGTGCAAGAAGGTAAGGCTTTTGACCTTCGGATATGGACATAAAAAACTGCTTATTTTAGATTTACCAGCCCTTTGATTTCGGTGATAATAGCAACATAGGCAAAAGGACTGTATCAGAACATGTTCTGTAAAAATAAGGGAGGATGTTGCTATGGCCAACACATATTATGTTGACAGTAAAAAGAATAATTGCGAAAGTATCCAGGCATTGTTAGATCAATGCAAGGGGCAGGAAGCAGTGATCATATTCAAAGAGGGAACCTATTTCTTTGATCGGAGTCTGGTAATGACTAAGGAGCACTGCGGACTTACCCTTCGTGCAGAGGGGAAGGTACATATCAGGGGAGGTAAAAGCCTGCGCAAATGGAGCAAAGTAGCAGGAACCCCCATCGCAGAGAGATTCGATGAGGAGGTTCGTGATTTCATTTATGTGTGTGATCTGAAGGAGGAAGGGATTAAACAGGTGGGAGAAATCTTACCCCGAGGATATACACGTCCTATCACACCTTCCCATTCGGAGCTTTTTTATAACGATACACCCATGAACCTTTCCCAATACCCCAAGGGAGATGATTTCCTAACCATAAGCAAGGTTGGGGAAGAGATGGTTGAACAGCAATGGAAAGATAAGGTAGGAAAGCTGGAAAGCGGCTTTTATTACCAAGATTCCCGTCCTGCCAGGTGGGCTAAGTCCGACCAGATCTCTGTGCTGGGTTATTGGGCCTGGGACTGGGCCAACTCAACAGAGCGTGTGGAGCTTCTGAATGCGCAAGAGGGCTTTGTGAAAACTGCCGAGCCTTATGGAGTTTATTTCTTTAGAGAAGGACAGAGATTCCGTTTCTATCATATTCTGGAGGAAGTAAATCAGCCAGGAGATTATTATATCGATGCTAAAGAAGGAAAGGCATATATCTATCCCACAGCAATGGATGAAAATACGGAAATCAGTATTTCCTTACTGGATCAGCCCTTATTATATCTGGAGGGAAGCAGGGATATCAAAATTGAGGGCATTACCTTTGAGATGGTTAGAGGCCATGCTTTTCTGGGACATTGGACCGTAAATGTGGTGATTTATAACTGCTGCTTGCGCAACATCGGAAATTATGCAGTGGAATTTGTTGGAGGACATGGCAACAGTGTACAAAATTCCACGGTTCACGATTGTGGAGACGGTGGTATATTAATCCTTGGTGGGGATCGCCGTACCCTTGAAGCTGCAGATGCCATGGTATGCAATAACCATATCTATCGTATAGCTAAGTGGACCAAATGCTATCAGCCGCCCATTTGCCTGCTTGGTGTGGGAATGACTGCCCGTCACAATCTCATTCATGACTGTCCGCATACCGCGATTATGTTTTGGG
>JAJUHH010000510.1 GCA_029267975.1 Clostridiales bacterium | reverse complement strand
GATCAGATCAAAGACATAGGTCAGAGACCCCAGCCGCAGATTGTGGTAGAGAAGCAGCTGAATTTATTTACAGATTCACCAACAGATACAAGGATTTTAGAAACTGCTCCCAAAGATGCATCCAAGGAAACTTTCGAGGGAACCGCTGAAGGAAGCTCAGAGGAAAGCTCTGCGGGAAGTTCTGAAGAAACTCCTGGGAACGAGGCTGCTAACGCTCCTTTTCTTTCCAGGCAGGCATTAAACGAGCATAGAATAATCGGCCAGCTGTTCTCCACCTACTGGTTGGTGGAATATAAGAAAGAGCTTTATATCATTGATCAGCACGCCGCCCATGAGAAGGTATTATATGAGCGGATCATGGCTGCCGCAACAAGTAAGACAAACCTGTCCCAGCAGCTTATGCCACCCATTGTATTATCCCTGACCCTTCGGGAGCAGGAAGTTTTACAAAAAAGACAGGAGGTCTTAGAGAGCATCGGCTATGAGATAGAACCTTTTGGCGGTAATGAATTCTCTGTTCGGGCCGTACCTGCGGATCTTTATGGCCTGTCAGAGAAGGAGCTGCTGCTGGAATTTATCGACGATATGGTAGAGGATGCTTATAACGGCATTTCTAACAGTAACTCTGTATTGGAGCGGGTAGCCACCATGTCCTGTAAGGCAGCAGTGAAGGCAAATCACAGCTTTTCCTTTGAGGAAGCCTCTGCCCTAATTAAGGAGCTGCTAACCCTGGAGAATCCCTATCACTGTCCTCACGGCAGGCCTGTGATTATCTCCATGAGCCAATATGAGCTGGAACGCAAATTCAAACGAATACTATAGAGTGAGGTTTTATGCATTGAAGAAACAGCCCTTAGTCATCCTGACAGGACCAACCTCTGTCGGAAAAAGCTCCCTTTCTATTGCACTTGCCAAGGCAATCGGAGGGGAGATTATCTCTGCCGATTCCATGCAGGTCTATAAGCATATGGATATTGGTACTGCCAAGATTACCGTTCCTGAGATGGACGGTGTTCCCCATTATCTGATTGATGCGCTTGAGCCGGAGGAAGAATTTAACGTTGTCCGTTTTCAACAGATGGCCAAGCAGTACATGAAGCAGATCTATGCCAGGGGGAAGCTTCCGATTCTGGTTGGCGGTACCGGTTTTTATATACAGGCAGTACTATATGATATTGATTTTACCCAGGAAGAGAACGACAGCTCCTACCGTATGGAATTAGAAGCTCTGCTTACAGAGCATGGAGCCGAATATCTTCATGATATGCTAAAGCAGATTGATCCGGACAGCGCCAAGTCCATCCATCCCAATAACAGCAAGCGTGTCATCAGAGCACTTGAATATGCCAAGCAAACAGGGCAGCAGATATCCCATCATAATAAGGAACAGCGCAGTAAGGAGTCCCCTTATAACTTCTGTTATTTTGTGCTCAACAGAGACCGGGCAGAATTATATGAGAATATTAACAGACGGGTAGACCAGATGATGGAGCAGGGCCTTCTGGAAGAAGTTAAAGCCCTTGATGCCAAGGGCTATCCCAGGGATCTGGTATCCATGCAGGGGCTTGGCTATAAGGAGTTATTTGCCTATTTGGACGGCGAATATACCCTGGAGGAAGCCATTGAGATCTTAAAGCGGGATACGAGACACTTTGCCAAGCGCCAGCTTACCTGGTTTCGACGGGAGAAGGAGGTCCTCTGGGTAAATAAAGAGGATTTTAAAAGTGATGCCGAATTACTTCAGCATCTTATCGCTCAATTAAAAAGCAAAGAAATTATATAATTGAGACATTACAGAGAAGAAAAAATACATGTGACATAATATTGTTATGTAAACTTATATGAATTTGGAGGATAAAAAAGTGCTACAGGAAGAACTAAAGAAAGCCTATCAGACCCTCGGTATCGATGAAAAGGTACTTTGCTTCTGTGCCGATATCGAAGCAGGTCTGACAAAACGCTTTCAGACCATAGATCAGAGAGCAGAGTTTAATCAGATGAAGGTATTAAAGGCCATGCAGGATAATCGCCTGAGCGATGTACATTTTGCAGCTACCACAGGCTATGGCTATAATGACATCGGCAGAGATACCCTGGAGAAAGTTTATGCCGATGTATTCCAGGAAGAGGATGCACGGTTGTCTGAGAGGTACGAGTCCCCAAGGAGGATGAAGGGGGTCTGCAGCACGTCCGCGATGTTGAACGCGCGCCACGCGAACTCGAACGCGTCGGTGTGGTCGCCGGGGGCGAGCACCACACGGGGGAACTCGCCCTGCGCGGCATGTAGCGCGAAGCGCAGGTCGGATTGTTCGGTC
>JAJUHH010000509.1 GCA_029267975.1 Clostridiales bacterium | reverse complement strand
GATTATCCTGATCTACAGGAATGCTTACTTCCTTCTTAAGCTCTTCCTTCAGATCTACCTCAACATCAGGTGCAATACCGGTTTTGTGTATATTGCGGCCCTTGGGAGTAAAGTACTTGGAGATGGTCAGCTTAACAGCGGTTCCGTCCGATAAGGGTATCACTTTCTGAACGATGCCCTTGCCAAAGCTGGTGGTTCCTACAATGGTTGCTACCTTGTAATCCTGTAAGGTTCCAGCAAATATCTCAGAAGCACTTGCACTGTTACCATTGATCAGTACTGCCATAGGGACCTTAATCTTAATGTCATCTTCTGCATATTCCTCCTGACGGTTTTTGTATTTATCCTCGGTATAGACAATAAGCTCCTTGGGTAAGAGACGATCCAGAATCTTTACGACGGAATCCAGTAAGCCGCCGGGATTGTTACGGACGTCAACCACCAAACCCTTCATGCCCTGCTTCTCAAGGGTATCAATTGCCGCATTGAACTGTTCAACGGTAATCTCATCAAATTCAGTAATCGTAACATATCCAATCTTGCCGGACAGCATCTGATATTCAATGGTAGGAACTTCGATCTCTTTGCGGGTAATCACGAATTCAATTGGGTCAGATTTACCTTCCCGCATGACGGTCACAGTGACCTTTGTGTCTTCCTTCCCCTTCATGAGGCTGACAACCTCAGACAGGTCTTCTCCTGATACCTCTTGGCCGTCCACCTTATAGATAATATCTCCCGGCAGGATTCCGGCTTTATAAGCAGGTCCGGTCTTAAAGGGTTTTACTACAGTTATGACTCCGGTCTTTGCATCCTGACTGACGGAAGCTCCAATCCCACAGTAAACGCCTGAGGAGCTTTCCACCAAGGCCTTGTATTCCTCTACAGTATAGTAAGTGGAATACGGATCATCCAGACTGCTGATGAAGCCTTTATAGATGCCCTCTTCAAAGGATATCTCATCTATATCCTCTAAGTAATAGCTGTCAACCAGCTTTTGCAGAAATGCAAGTTTATTGACAATCTGCTGATAATCCTGGGTCTTAAGACTCTGGGAGACCGTTGCATCTTCCTTCGCTTCAGAAGACTGCACCTGATCTGGCTGTGCCTTATTATCCGTATAAAGGAAAGCCGCTCCCAGTACCACAATGACCAGCAAGGTTCCAAGCAGCCCGGTAAGCAAACCAGTTAAAAAGTTTCTCTTCATTCCTTGTCTTCACTCCTCCGCCATTTCATGCAAATAATATGGTAAAAATCGGCAACCTACAGGCTGCTTATCCTCTAGGCTGCCGTATACAAGCTGAGCCGACCGATCAATTCACTTGTGATGAATAGATGCGTCCCTGCTTATTAATAATCTAACTGCTCCATATATTTCATGTATTTTACTACCATCAGGGCAATCTTAAAGGTGATTGCATCCTCAAAAACACGAAGGTCTAAGTTGGTGCTCTTCTGTAACTTATCCAGTCTGTATACCAGGGTATTACGATGAATATACAGCTGCCTGGAGGTCTCAGATACATTCAGACTGTTCTCAAAGAACTTGTTGATGGTGGTTAAGGTCTCCTCATCGAAATCATCAGGAGACTTTCCTTCAAAGATTTCTTTTATGAACATCTTACATAGGGGCATGGGCAGCTGGTATATTAATCTGCCAATACCAAGGTTATTGTACGCCACGACATTTCTTCCGCTATAGAAGATCTTGCCGACATCCAGAGCCATCTTTGCTTCCTTATAAGATCTGGAAACATCCTTAATCTCATTGACAATGGTACCAAAGGCTACATGAACCTTAGTCATTGCCTCGGTATTGAGCATATCCAGGATGACCTTTGCAGTCTTGGTAAGATCATCGTAGGTTTCGCTGGGCTTCACTTCCTTCACCAGAATAATATTCTTCTCATCCACTGCCGTGATAAAGTCCTTGGTCTTTCCTGAGAAAAGGCTCCGTACGGTCTCAAGTGCATTCGCATCCTTCTCATTCTTGGTTTCAATAATATAAACCACACGTCTCGCTTCCGTGTCAATATGGAGCTTCTTGGCGCGGTTATAGATATCCACCAGCAACAGGTTATCTAATAACAGATTCTTTATGAAATTATCCTTATCGTATCTCTCTTTATATGCAACTAAAAGGTTCTGGATCTGGAAGGATGCAATCTTGCCGATCATAAAGACATCCTCGCTGTCACCCTTTGCCAGAATTACGTATTCCAACTGGTGCTCATCAAAAACCTTAAAGAATTGATAACCGGAAATTGCCTGACTGTCTGCCGGGGAAGACACAAAAGAAACTACAGCACTCTCATATTG
>JAJUHH010000508.1 GCA_029267975.1 Clostridiales bacterium | reverse complement strand
GCAGGTTCTCATCCATCATGGCGCTGCCGCCATATTTCACCACAACTTTTTTATGATTGAATTTTTGTATGTAAGGAAGGGCCTCGATTAATGTCTGGGCCTTCATTAAAATCTGATCCATATGTTCCACCTTGTATCCTCCTTAAGAACGATAGTCTGCATTGATTTTTACATAGTCATAGGATAAATCGCAGCCCCATGCGGTTGCAGCAGAACTGCCTGTCTTTAAATCGGCGGTAGCTTTTACTTCCTTACCGGCCAGAATTTTGCTGGCCATTTCTTCCGAATAATCGGTTGCCATACCATTCTCCACCAGCTTAAGCTTACCGTCTATGCTTTCTATATATAAATCAACCAGATCCGGATTAAAGTTTACACCGGAATAGCCCATGGCACATAATATTCGTCCCCAATTGGCATCATTTCCAAAGACAGCGGTTTTCACCAGGTTGGAGGTAATGATGGATTTACTTAAGATCACTGCTTCCTCCCAGGAATTTGCTCCTGTAACCTCTACCTCAAAAAGCTTTGTGGCACCCTCTCCGTCAGCTGCCATGCGCTTGGCCAGGGTGGTGGTTACCGTATTTAGAGCTTTACAGAACTGCTCATAGGCCTCATCCTTCTCGGTAATCTCTTTGTTGCCTGCCAGACCATTGGCTAAGAGCAGTAAGCTGTCATTGGTGGAGGTATCACGGTCGACACTGATCATGTTAAAGCTCTTCTTCACATCCGCACTTAAGGCTTCCTGCAGTAGCTCCTTGCTGATATTTAAGTCTGTGGTTACAACCGCCAGCATGGTTGCCATATTGGGATGGATCATTCCTGAACCCTTGGCCATACCACCGACAACTACCTCCTTACCATCCACCATAAAACTGACGGCACATTCCTTGGAGTAGGTATCCGTTGTCATGATAGCTTCAGCCGCCAGGGTACCTGCCTCCTTGGTCTCCTTTAACTCTCCTGCCAGAAGCTTGACGCCTTCCTTGATCACTTCAATTGGAAGCTGCTTGCCGATGACACCGGTAGATGCTGTATAAACAGCTCCAATGGGCAGGTTCAGTGCAGTGGCAACTGCCTGAGCCATCTCTTCATTCTTTATATCGCCCTCCGGTCCGGTACAGGCATTGGCTATGCCGCTATTCAGTACCACTGCCTGAACGAACTCACTTTCCTTCGTTACCTTCATATCCCACTTCACCGGAGCTGCCTTCACCACATTGGTGGTAAAGGTACCTGCTCCCTTTGCAGCTACTGTGGAGTATACCAAAGCCATATCTTTTCTCTTCTTCTTTATGCCTGCATAAACGCCGGCTGCCAAAAAGCCCTTCGCTGCTGTAACGCCGCCATCAATAATTTTCATGTTTATTCATCTCCCGGAAATTAATTGTTTATAATTATACATCCGGATTTGTTTTTATGCAATACCTGTTTTTACTTTTTTATATCAATGCCCCGTTCCAGCAAGGTGTCATAGATTTTTGCAATGGGAAAGCCTACAATATTGTAATATTCACCGCTTATTTCCTTAATATAGATACCGAACCTCCCCTGGATCGCATAGGCTCCCGCCTTATCCATAGGTTCCTTGCTGCTGATATAATCCCAGATCTGCTCTTTACTTAAGGTACGTACCGACACCTTGGAGCATACAGCAAAAGAGATATCCTCCCTCTGCCCCTTCTGATCGCAGATAATCATGCTGACCCCGGTATACACCTCATGCACCTGACCCGACAGCATTTCAAGCATTCTTGCGGCATCCTGTTCATCCTTTGGCTTGCCCAGAGCCTGTCCCTGATAGAAAACCATGGTGTCTGCTCCTATAATAATGAAGTCCATATTTGTTCCAAGCTTTGCCCTGACCTTTGGCAGTACAGCCTCTGTCTTTAACCTGGCCAGAGCCTTAACCTGCTCCTCCGGTATGGTCTCCTGGGTCTCCTCCTTTACCTCCTCAGTAATGATCTCATAGGGAATACCCATGGTCTCCATGATTTCCTTGCGTCTTGGTGATGCCGAAGCCAATATAATCCGATACATAATCCTCCCTGACCTTTCCTTCTATAATAATTTCAGTTTTCATCTCACTTCTCTCAATCCATACACTGATAAACTTCCATTTTTCATCCATACATCCCTATATCCACGCAATCTCCATACATCCATGCAATCGTTCATATATACATACAATCGTTCATACATCCATCGTACATCCATGCACCCATGCATTCATACATTCATAAGCCAATAGCCGCTTAAATTAGCTCTATGCCTTCCTTAATTAATGCTTTTATATCTAATGAGGTACGGCTCTCATTATATC
>JAJUHH010000507.1 GCA_029267975.1 Clostridiales bacterium | reverse complement strand
GCAGATGGTGGTAAGGGGGAGTGTAAAGCGTTTTAAGGAATTTATCCATGAGTTTTCCAATTATCTGTTCCACATGAGACAGCATACCTTCAGCGGTGTACTATCAAAAATAGAAAAGGAGATCACAGAGAACTACAAGAGTAATCTAAGCCTTAAGTCCCTGGGGGATAAATATTATATCAACAGTGCCTACCTGGGACAAATATTTAAGAGACAATATGGTTATTCCTTCAAGGATTATTTAAATAATTATAGGATTGAACGGGCAGCGGAGCTTTTGCTTCGCTCAGATGAGAAAGTCTATCTGATCGCAGAAGCGGTAGGCTTTAATAATACAGATTATTTCATCAATAAATTCGTACAGCTGAAAGGGACAACACCGCTGCAATACCGCAAGGCTCATATAAAGCCGAAAGCTACAATGTAATATAAACGGCATACGATTATACATAATCCACAAAAAACAATATAAATTAACCTAATTTATAAGAAATATAATTATTTGTATTTTGACTATACTTTATAAGTTGATACTTATGCTGACAAATGATAAGTTTGTTTTAGCTGATTTGTATATTATGCGCAATTGAGTGCGCGAGTAATGCCGGATCAGTAATCAAGAATAGGGAGGATTAACATGAAAAGATTCAAAGTATTGATTTCTGTATTACTGGTAATCACAATGTTTGGCGCAACTCTTGCCGCCTGCTCAAAAGAGAGTAAGGATACCGGCAAGCAGACAACGAGTGCTCCCACAAAGGCTGGTGATTCCAGTACGGGCTCCAATGATAGTAAGCAAAGTGTAACAAAAGAGATAAAAATGTTCACTATGTTTAATGCTGTTCCAGGCACAGAAGTGCCGGATGATAACAGGGTTTTAAGGGTAATTGCAGAGCTTACCGGTGCATGGGCTAAGGTAACCTGGTTAACCGGCCAGACAGCAGATGAAAGAATTGGCGTTATGATTGCCGGCGGAGATTATCCTGATTTTATTACAGGATCAACCGGTACGGCAGCTTTACTGGAGGCAGGAGCCCTAATTCCCATCGATGAATATTGGGACGATTATCCCAATATCAAGAGCTATCTGTCGGAAAGTGACTGGAATAAGGTGCGTGCAAAGGATGGCCATATTTACCTGATTCCTCAGTTTGGTATCATCCAGGGCGCAGATGCTGCAACCTATCACTGGGATGAGGCCTTCTGGATCCAGAAGGATGTTCTGATCTGGGCCAACTACCCGAAGATCACAACCATGGATCAGTACTTTGATGTAATCAAGAGATATAAGGAAGCACATCCTACCACAGAAGATGGGCAGGAAACGGTTGGCTTTAGTATGAGCTCTGAAGACTGGAGATATTTCGGAATAGAGAATCCTCCTTTGTTCCTCATGGGCTATCCCAATGACGGTGCTTGTATTGTAGATCCTGAGACGGAAACAGCAATCGATTACAATACCTTACCGGAAGCGAAAACCTATTATAAGAGAATTAATCAGGCATATAATGACGGACTGGTTCATCCCGAGACCTTTACCATGTCCTATGACCAATATATCGCATTATTATCCACCGGCCGAGTATTAGGTACCCTTGACCAGCTATGGAACTTTAATACTGCAAATGAAGCTTTGGTTACCCAGGGCTTAGTAGGTAAGACCTATGTACCTTTGCCCATTTCCTATTCAGGTGATGGCGTTCAGCAGTGGCATAGTCCTTCCGCTCTGGACGTATCCAACGGTCTGGCGATTACAAGCAGCTGCAAGGATATTCCCGGTGCCTTAAAGTTCGTCAACGATCTGCTTTCTCCTGAGATCATGGTTTTAAGATCCTGGGGGCAGGAAGGCATTGATTATATGGTCGATGAGAACGGTGTTTTCTACAGAACACCGGAGCAGAGAGCAAATTATGATAATCAGGATTATGTAACCGATAATCTTGTTAACAATGTTTATTCCTATTTCCCTCACTTTGAAGGTATGCTGGCAGATGGTATCAATACGCAGGATCCTAAGAACCAGCCCAATGAGTTCTATGATTCCCTGTATGATGTTGAGAAAAAGCTGCTGGACGGTTATGGCTATAAGACTTTCCTGGATTTCCTGGGTGAGACCAAGACAAGTAATGAACCCTGGTATCCTATGTGGTCCTTTACCAATAACTGGACTGCCGATACACCGGAAGGTCAGGCAAAGAATAAGATCTCTGAACTGAAGCATACCTGGCTGCCGAAAGCAATGATGGCTCCTGTAGATCAGTTTGATGCAATCTGGGAGGAATATATGGCAGTTTACAAAGAAGAAGTTGATATTGCCACCACAGCCCGACGCGGT
>JAJUHH010000506.1 GCA_029267975.1 Clostridiales bacterium | reverse complement strand
TATAGCGACTCATGGTGTCTCCATGGGTATGCGTATCAAAATAACGAATCGGTAAGGTCTGCATGTGATTGAACATGCGGTCCCTGATTTTCTTCAGGGTACCCTGTCCTACGATAACCATAGTACGGTTATAGAACAGGGTGGAAAGTATACCGATAAGATAAATCATTGCCATTATAAGAATGACACGTAAAAGCCCTGTATAAACGGGATGTTCCTGGCCTAATAATGGGATAATATAACCATCGATCAGTGTCTGCATAAACAAGGCCGAAGCGGCACTTACGGCAGCGCTTAAAAGGATGCAGATTACAACAAAGATTAATTGAAGGCGATACTCAGCCATGAAGGAAAGGAGTCTCTTCAGTGTCCCTGGTTTAAATCGCTGCTGCTCTTTTTTATTCATGAAGGACACCTCCTTTGTTCTGTGATTCATAAACCTCTCGATAAATAGCACTGGTCTGCAGGAGCTCCTCATGGGTTCCCACTGCATCGACAGCACCATCATTCAGTACGATGATCTGATCGGTATCCTGCACCGAAGCAACTCTTTGTGCAATGATGATCTTCGTGGTATCAGGGATCTCCTCTTTAAAGGCCTGACGGATCAGACTGTCTGTCTTTGTATCCACAGCACTGGTGGAGTCATCAAGGATTAATATCTTAGGCTTCTTCAGCAAAGCCCTGGCAATACACAGTCGCTGCCTTTGGCCACCGGATACGTTGGTACCACCCTGCTCAATATAAGTATCATACTGCTTGGGAAACTCTCTGATAAATCCGTCCGCCTGGGCAAGCTTGCAGGCATGGATAAGCTCCTCCTCTGTGGCATTTTCATTACCCCAGCGCAGATTTTCCTTAATGGTACCTGAGAAGAGGACATTCTTCTGAAGCACCATGGCAACCTGGTTACGCAGTGTCTCCAGATCATACTCCCTGACATCGACACCACCTACGGTTACCCTACCGCTTACCGCATCATATAGTCTGGGGATCAACTGCACCAGACTGGACTTGGAAGAACCTGTTCCACCGATAATTCCTATAACTTCTCCGGAAGCAATGGAAAGATTAATATGATTTAGAACCGGTTTATCGGATTTTCGGTTATACGTGAATGTAACATCCTCAAAGGTAATGGAACCGTCCTTAACGATTGTGACGGGATTTTCCTTATTCTTGATATCACTTTCCTCCTCAAGAATCTCTGTAATACGCTCTACGGAAGCTCTTGAGATAATAATCATGACGAATACCATGGAAAGCATCATTAAGCTCATAAGGATCTGCATGGAATAAGTAATCAAGCTGGACAACTCACCTGTAGAAAGCCCTAAGGCTGCATTGTTGCCGCTGGCAACAATTGCTTTTGCACCGAACCAGGAAAGTAAAAGCATACTGATATAGAGGCAGAACTGCATCAGCGGCATATTAAAGGCCAGCCGCTTTTCTGCCCTGGAGAAATCCCGGAATATAACCTCCGATATATCAGCAAATTTCTTCTCCTCATGCTCTTCCCTGATATAGGATTTCACCACCCGAATGCCATGCAGGTTCTCCTGTACGATATTATTCATATTATCGTAGGTATGAAATACCTTAACAAAGATCGGGTGAACTCGGGTTGCAATCAGAACCAGCCCAATCCCCAGTACCGGAATAACAGCCAAAAAGATAAAGGAAAGCTTTGCATCGATACGGAAGGAAAAGATCAGTGCAAATATGATCATGATGGGACCACGAAATGCCAAACGTACCATCATCTGAAATGCATTTTGAACGTTGGTAACGTCTGTGTTCAGTCTTGTAATAATACTGGAACTTGAAAATTTGTCTATATTCGAAAAAGAAAATGTCTGAACATGATCAAACATGGCTTTGCGCAGATTCTTGGCAAATCCGGCTGAGGCAATTGCCGCACTGCGTCCGGCAAGTATTCCTGTTAGCAGGGAGAATGCCGCCGCAATTGTTAAAGCAAGCCCCATAAGCCATATATAGTTCATATTCTTTTTGTATATTCCCTGATCAATGACAAATGCCATTAACGTTGGTATGATAATCTCGATGATTGATTCTAAAGTTACGTAAACAGGGGAAAGTATTGTATCCTTCTTATATTCCTGTACGTAAGATAATAATTTTCTTATCATTGATACCAAGCCTTTCTTACATGTAAACTATACCCTTATACACTAATCCTCATTGCTGTTATCGTGCAGCAGGGTCATATTCTCCTTCATCCGCAGCAGATAGGACTCAAGCTGCTCAATTTCCCCGGGGCTAAAGCCCTTAATCAGAGCCCTTTCCATTTGATCCGCAACCTCCTTCATGGTCTGAT
>JAJUHH010000505.1 GCA_029267975.1 Clostridiales bacterium | reverse complement strand
GGACAGGGCAATGGCAATGGAGAGCTTCATCTTCATACCGCGGGAATATTCCTTGATTATTTTATCAAGAGGCAAGGCAAAACATTTGCAGTACCTATAGAAGGTATCCTCCTCCCAATTGCGATAGATCTTGCTCATTATCCTGTTGACATCCTTAGCATTCAGGTTGTCATGCAGATTGCTGCCATCAAAAACAACACCGATTTGTTCTTTGATTTCAGGGGAAAGTTCACCGGCTGAAGAGCCAAGAACAGAGATCTGACCTCCATCCACATAAATAAGATTTAAAATAGCCTTGATCGTCGTGGTCTTACCAGCTCCGTTCTCTCCCACAAAGCCCATGATGCTGCCCATGGGCACACGAAGATTAATATTATCAAGCTTATAATCCTTATACTGTTTTGTCAGGTTCTTAATAACAATTGCATCCATCAACTCCGGCATGCTTATTCCTCCTCATATATTAATCTCATAATTTCCTGCAGCTCTGTCAGCTCGATTCCACCTGCTTTGGCACCGGCAACCGCTTTACTGAGATGCTCCTCGACGATTCGCAGCTGTTCCTCTCGTACAAATTCCATATTTTTATCTGCAACAAAGCTTCCCTTTCCGACTACGGTATAGATAAAGCCATCCTGCTCCAGATCCTCATAGGCGCGTTTGGTGGTAATTACACTGATCCGCAGCTCCTTGGCCAGCATCCGCATGGACGGAAGCAAAGTCCCAGCCTCAAGCTCACCACTTATGATCATCTGTTTCATTTGGGATGTGATCTGCTCATAGATTGGCTTGTCACTGGAATTGCTGATTAATATGTTCATAGCTCACCTCCACAGTATCAATGTATATACATAGCATCTATAGTGTATATATTCTTTATATACACTATAACACTAATAAAATTATCTGTCAAGAAAATATTCTACAATTTCCTCCATGTCATATTTTGGATGATGCTATCCCTGTGGAATCAGAGACAGCGCGATCTATAGCATAGCATAGAAAAAGCAGTAATAAAAATGATCATAAGTTAACTTAATCTCATTTTTATTACTGCCTTATATGTGCTTAGGCAATCGATCGCTGTCTCTGCTTTTCACAGGGACTACTTTTGCTCTCTTCCCCGTTCCTTTGTTAATAAATGATTACTTACTCTATTCCACCCGGAACTTCTGAATTTCCTGAACCAGTGCATCCGCATTGGCATTTAAACTACCGGCAGATTCATTCAGCGATTCCACAGAGGTTAACTGAGTGGTGGAGGTCTGTGTTACGTTGTTGGAGGATGCCGCAATCTCTTCCAGTACCGCTGAGATATTCTCAATGGCTGCAAGGGTACTTGCTCTTGACTCCTCAATGTTATCAACGTTTTCAGTAATCTGTTGCAGGAAGCCTACCAGCTTCTCAACGCTTTCATTAATATCCTGATAGGAAACTGTGGTGTTCTTTACTGCATTCTCCTGAAGCTTTAATACATCTTCCGCTTTACGTGCGGTCTCAACCGTTTTCGTGGTGTCTTCCTGAATACTTCCAATGATCTTCTTGATATCATTTACGGATATCTTAGACTGTTCAGCTAAGGTTCTGATTTCATTGGCAACTACTGCAAAGCCTCTTCCATGGTCCCCTGCTCTTGCTGCCTCGATGGAAGCGTTCAAGGACAGGAGGTTGGTCTTATTAGCAATGTCATTGATTACATTAATGATCTTATTTATGGAGGAGGACTTTTCTGCCAGCTTTTCAATTTCATGAATAATGCCGGTGGTTATCTCTATGGTGGAGGCTGTCTGCTGATTTAGCTCATCTGAGATAACAGTGCCTTCCTGAACCCGCTTCTTTGTACTGTCAGCTATTTGTCCGATTTCCTTGGTGTTATCGCTTACCAGTTCAATCCTCCTGGATAATTTATCCATTTGAACCAAGCACTCTTCTGCATCCCTTGCCTGCTGATTGATGCCTTGCTCAATCTCACTCATAGCACTGGTGATCTCTCCTGTTGATTTTAAGAAGAGCTCCGAAGTCTTGGATACATTGCTTGATGATTCGGAAACCTCACCGCTTAACTGCTTCACCTGCAGAATCAGATCTTTCATATTGCTGAAGGTTGTCTGTATTTCATCAATGAGAATTTGGAATTCATCCTTACGCTTTGATGTAAAGGATACGGTCAGGTCACCCTTTGCAGCCAACCTTAACTTTGAATTAATCAATCTGATTGTTCTGTCAATTCCCATAGATAAGAATAAGGCAATTGCAATAGCCACAATAACAGCAATGATTACCATAATAACGGTAATCTGGCGAATGCTGTCTGCCTGGCTTGTTATGATAGACTTAGG
>JAJUHH010000504.1 GCA_029267975.1 Clostridiales bacterium | reverse complement strand
TACTCATCTCAGGCTATTCAGAGTTTTCTTTCGCCAGGGAAGCAATTACATTAAATGTGGTGGATTATCTGCTTAAGCCGATCCGCTTAAAGGAATTAATCGCCACCCTTTCAAATGCTGTAAAAATAGTAATGCGTCAAAGAGATCTGATACAGCGGACCATGCATAATGAGAGAATGTCTCATGTTCTCCTAAGCGAACAACAGAAAGAACAGCTTTATGCCTTTCTTAGCGGGTTAGAATCTGATTTTGACTTTACAAACACCTCCTTATTTCCTGAAAAGGCTAAATGCTTCCAGATCGGGCTTTTTCGACTATCCTACATAAAGCAGAAAAATGATCAGGAAGATAAGTATCATTACGATCTGGACAAACTACGTCTGCTTGTTCAAGACATGATCAGAGAAATCGGGGGGCCCTGGTTTTATGCCTTTGATAACTTTGCACGCAGGCAACAAATCATTGTTATTGCTGCTTCTCCGGATACAGGGGAACAGGTAGGAGCTGCACTTGCAAAGACATTTCATAAAATATATTGCCAGGTATGCAGTCGTCTTGGTGTCTTATTGCATGTGGGGGTGTCCGGATTAGCAGAAAAGGTATCAGGAGCCATGATGACACAAGCCAGACAGGCACTGGACCTAAGACTTTCTTTAGCCAGCGGACCAAGCGGAAGGGTCTTCTTTTGGGAGGAATGGAAGAATAGCTCTTCCATCTATTTTATGGAAGAGGATTTTAATACATATAAAAAATTATTGGCAGAAGGGGATTTACAGAATGTCCTAACCATAGTACGCCGCATCTTCTCCTCCGATGATATCAGTCTGGCATTTCATATACGGATATTATATAGCGAAATGATATGTATCCTTGCTCATTCCTGCATTAAAAAAGTAGGAGGAAGCGTTGTATCTATGCTAGGACCGGAAAGCCTTGGAGGTGGGATTGTAGATCAATTTTCTGACAGAGAAGAGTTGGTAGAGAGTCTTTGCAGAACGATCACTACGGCTCTTGATCAGTGGATCCCTTCCGCCGCAGATATTAGTTGGGTTTTACAAAATGTAAAAAGTGATATCGAAGCTAATTTTACCAATAGTGAGTTGAGTACCAATTATCTGTCGAAAAAGTATTGTATTTCCTTAGGGTATCTTTCTACTTCTTATAAGAAAGCTTATGGGATAACGGTTACACAACATATTATCTCACTGCAGATGGATTATGCCAAAAAATTACTGGATGAGACAAAGCTTCCCTTACATGCAATTGCAGAAAGCTGTGGTTATTCTAACCTGAGTTATTTTATGAGGACCTTCAAAAAGCATATCGGATGCACACCTACAGAATACCGTGAAAAAGTACAATAAACAACATCCCGCATGCAAATGTTATGGTTAAAAAGTACTTCAAATCTCGCGTGAAGTACTTTTTTTTATGCAATAACACGAAAGAAATGAAAAAAGTGCATAGAGCTTCAAAAAAAAGTTTATATCCTTTTACCATGATCAATTATAGAATATTTCTGTCAGATCAATAGAGACGGACGTAAAGCAACCGTTTCAGAGAGGAGAAACTATGGTGAGTAATACCAAAGCTGAATTGGCAAGCGGACATACAAAGAATGTTAAGCTGTGGCAGCAAATTAAAAAGCATAAACTACTATATTTGTTTATCCTTCCCAATGTGATTTGGTTACTGGTATTTTGCTATTACCCAATGTATGGTGCTGTCCTGGCATTTAAAGATTATAAATATAATCTTGGCATACTAGGCAGCCCCTGGGCTGGACTTAAGCATTTTGAGATGTTTATGACTTCTCCGGAATTCTGGATTGTCATAAAAAATACCGTTATCATCAGTGGGTTAAAGATAGTAATCGGCTTTCCTGCACCAATCATATTAGCGCTGCTGCTCAATGAAATTAAGGCCAGAAAGTTCAAAAGAATTGTACAAACCATGAGCTATTTGCCTAATTTTGTTTCATGGGTAGTAGTGATCAGCTTAATGACGGTGGTTTTTACACCCTATGGAGGGCTTGTAAATAATATCAGAAAAGAGCTGGGGCTTGAAACGATCTTCTTTATGGGAAAGAAAGAATATTTCTATCCCATGGTAGTTTTATCAGACATTTGGAAAAACGCAGGATGGGGCTCAATTATATACTTATCAGCGCTTTCCGGTGTCAGTCAGGAATTATATGAAGCAGCAACTGTAGATGGAGCAGGACATCTTAGATGTTGCTGGCATATTACACTTCCATCCATCAAGGGTACGATAGGAATTATGTTTATATTTGCTGTTGGCGGCATTTTAAATGCAGGCTTTGATCAAGTCCTGCTGCTTCAACAACCGTCGAATAATCAGATATCAGAAATCCTT
>JAJUHH010000503.1 GCA_029267975.1 Clostridiales bacterium | reverse complement strand
CGATTCCCTTCGTATTGATTTGTATATGGGGGACTCCAGATTTATGCTTGGCAATATGGTAGGAGGTACAGCGGACAATCTGACTTATGATTTTAGCAAACTGGATGCCCTGATCAGGCTCCTGGGTGAACATGGTGTGAAACTCTATTCCAGCTGGTGTTATATTCCCAAACCCCTACAGATAGACAATGACTGGAGAAAAGGGCCTTCTGACCTGTCGGCCTGGCAGGAGATGTTCTGGACCTTTGCCAAGCATTATAAGGAGCTTGGAATTCGTATTCCCTATAATGAGGTTTATAATGAACCGGACTGTGGCGATGTCTTTTTCCTGGGGGACTGGGATGACTACACACAGATGTATATTGCAGCGGCAAGAGGATTATTGGAAGGCAATCAGGATTCAGTGATCGGAGGTCCGTCCACAGCATTTATTGATCAGGCAGGCGAATACAAGGTTACGAGATTTCTGGAACAGATAAGCGAAGCAAACGTTCCCCTTGATTTTTTCAGCTACCACTCTTATGGCTGTGACAGTAAGCAATATCTGTTCCGTACCAACATAGCGCAGGCAATTCTGGGGAAGAATCCGGCATTTGATACTACGGAACTACATTTAAATGAGTATAATTCCTTAATCCAACCCTTTATTGAGGGGGGAGATGCAGAGAAATCACGCGGTGGTGCAACCCTGCTGACCTCCTTTGAGCTGCTGCTGGACGAGACGGACGTTACACTGGCACACTGGGCGCAGTTTATGGATACCGGTTATGAACCCTTAGGAGCCATTGATACCAAGGGAAGATTAAAAGCTCCTTACTGGGCTTTATGGATGTATAGCCAGATGCCGGAAGAACGGGTAAGGGTAGAAGGGTTACCGGATGCAAGCAAGGAAGGCTTACATACTATGGCATCGGCAGATTCCACCAGGGCAGCGATTCTTTTGTGGAATGATGGCCAGACGAATTCAGAACAGGTTGAAATAAAGCTATCCTCCTTACCAATAAAAAAGGGTAAACTACGTATTTACAAAATGGATGATAATGTAGATAATTATTTTACAGTCGATGGTGATACCTCCATTAAACATTCAGAAGTATTATCCATAGAGGAGGCTGGTGACCAACTTCTTACAACCATAGCACCGGGTGGATTTACCCTTTACCTTTTTGACAGCGGAGAGGCAGCAGAGGAAAATCAGGTATTGGGCAGTTTAATTCGTAAACGCTATTATTTTACCGAGAGACAGAAGAAGAATTACTCCTTTTTTGATGAGACGGATCAGACAGTATACCTGGGGATGAACGGAGAGAGCAGTGCAAGGTCCATCGTTGCTATGGAATACAAGGACCTGCCGGACCAGTTTTTTATTGATAGTGCTTTTGACGGTAACTTTAAAGAAGTGGATTTTAATACTTCCTTTAATGTTCGTATTGATTATGAGGTGGATGGGGAATATGTATGGTCTTATCGACTGGATTATTTGCCTATGAATGTACGCAGAGATCAAACACTTCCCTGGGGCACCCGCCGAAAAGCAGATGAGGTTGAAGTACTATCTACCCTTTTGACAGGCAAGAGCCTCGTATCCCTCAAAGCCCATGCACCAGAGGGCTGGAATGGAAGGGCGATCATCACCTTTGATATGAATTCGACGGGAGAGAATACCCGTACAGAGATAACAATGCAACCAATCAAATAGTTTGAGAGTACACTATGCTTAAGTTGAAATTACTACCTTCAAATATGTCCTTATACCGGAAATTAATGATTATGTGCGTAATTATTATACTTCCCATCTTTTTTGGCGCCATTATATTCGGTGAATATGCAATGGAGAAAACAAGAGATCACCAGGCTCTTCTGAATGAGAAAGAGCTGGAGGAGAACATTGCGGATCTGGAAAGTGAATTCCAGCGTATTTATCGAATGTTAATGGATTTGCTGACCAATACGCAGCAAATTAGCAATATGGCCAATAATTATCCGGATCATATATCCAAATATAAGCTGGGGAAATTAATTACGGAGATACAGAATCAGTTATCACGGTCCTCCCTGACCAGTGATATGATTACTGATATCGTTGTGGGATGGTTTGAAATAACACGCTTAAGCGCTTTATCAGGACGTTATGTCACTGAGTTTGATGATGCTACTTTAGATTTTTTTGAGCGGGCAAAAAATAATGCCGGACATAATCTGTTAGAGGGACCTTATGGGTCCCTGCAGATTTTTACCCTGGAAAAAACTACTTATGGTCGAGACCCTCGATATATTATCTCAGTAAAACTGAATAAGGAACAGATCGTGGAAAAGCTGCTGCCTGTCTATGAGGAAAGCTTTTCTATGGTTTTTACTCCTGATTTTCTTTTGATGGG
>JAJUHH010000502.1 GCA_029267975.1 Clostridiales bacterium | reverse complement strand
GCCAGCTTAGCAGGGAACTTAGGATACTTGGCAATATGCTTGCTTACAATATTGGCACCGATAAAGATATGTCCAAGCAATTGACCATCGTTGGTATAATCATTCTCCGGGAAGGAGGATAACTCCTCCAGCTTGCCGATATCATGAAATAATGCTGCTGTAATTAACAGGTCCTTATTCAAAATAGGATAACTGCTGGTATAATAATTACAAAGCTTTACAACGCTTAAGGTATGCTCCAGTAATCCCCCCACAAAGCTATGGTGTACACTTTTGGCTGCAGAGTGATTCTTAAATTTCTTGACAAACTGTGCATCGTTGATGAAGAATTCTTCAGCCAGGGTTCTCAGGTTTGAATCTTTGATTCCCACAACGAACTCTTTAATCTCCTTATACATGAGCTCGATATCTTTCGTGGATACAGGAAAATAATCCTCCGGATAGTATTCTCCTTCTCTGCCTTTGTATATCTTACTGATATTGAGCTGGAGTGCATCCTGAAAAGAGGTCACTCTGGCGTCAATATGTACAAAATCCATTACATCGTACTGTTCTATCTCATTGCTAAAATCCCAGATCTTGGCATCGATCGTTCCTGTCTTATCCTGCAGGACTAATGAGACATAGCTCTTCCCGCTCTTTCCTGTCAGAATCTGTTTTGACTTACATAAGTAAATCTCATTCTTAATAAAATCGTTCTCTCTTAAATCCTGAATATACCTCATTCTCATTACCTTTCTAATGCAGCTGATTGCTGTCCTTCTATGATTATACCCCAGAAAACCGGATATATAAAGCATAAAATAAAGGAATGCTGTGAAAATGGCCCGCCAGCCACTGTTCACACTCAGCCAGACTTGACATTAAGATTCTGACAAAGGTTCCTACGCGGAGCCGCTTTCGCTTAGTTGCGTTACGTAACAGTTCCTAAGGCTCTAAAATACAGAGCCTAAGAACTGACGAACGCAAATACTCCGCTCCGGAATCCTTTGCCAGGATCTTTAAGATTTGACTACTGTTGGAGTGTAAACAGTGGCTTCTGCCACCCTTAAGCATTCCCTGAAAGTTTATTTTTCTTTTTCTACCAGCTTAACGGCCAGATCCAGTTCCTTCTCGCTGGTACCGGTGGTTCTCTTTACCTTAACCGTTATCTCCTGGTCAGGAGCAAACGCCGAAACCGCATTGTAGAAATTATTCGTATTAATAATGGTCTGGTCATTGATCTGAAGGATGATATCTCCTGCCTGAAGGCCTGCAACAAAAGCTGGGGAGTCCTCCAGTACCTCATTGACAAAGATACCGTTAGAGATATTATACTCCAGCTTCGCCGGATCCGTCATATCCTCAGTCATGACACCAAAGAAAATACGGGGAGTTCCGTCACACATATCGGACAATATATTCGTCAGCTTACTGATACCGATCACAGTGCTTAACCCCTTGCTCCGGTCGTCCTTCAGGGTTCTTGTGATCACACCGATCACTTCGCCCTTCATATTTATGATAATTCCGTCGCTGTTTTCATTTTCAATAATATCCGTATTAAATAAATCAAGCTTG
This sequence comes from Clostridiales bacterium, assembly GCA_029267975.1. Classification (GTDB taxonomy): domain Bacteria; phylum Bacillota; class Clostridia; order Lachnospirales; family Lachnospiraceae; genus Mobilitalea. The sequence goes on along the minus strand of JAJUHH010000502.1, from coordinate 820 downwards.
TTATCCGTTATATAGATGGAGCTGCTTCTGCTAGTGACAATCCCGATATCCATGGAACCAACATGTCCATTGGGACTTCCCAGTGCAATAATCGGTACCCCCACCGATAAGGTATAGGATTCTCCCAGAGTGGCAGGTTGTATACTATTAAGATAAGTAGCCGGTATGTCTGACAGCTTGACTGCAATAACTGCAAGATTTAGTTCCTTATCATAATCTTGTACAATTGCATTGACCTTGGTGGAGTCAGAGAATTTTACCTTAATGTTATCCGCGCCCTTGATCCGGTCATAGCTGACCAGGATAAGAAATTCTACTTCATTGTTATGGATGACCAGTCCGCTTGTCTCCTCCGCCATTTCTACCGGAGTTCCAAAGACCATGTCTAATTTCTCTGTGACTTTCTCTACAGTGACCAGTGATTGGTCAACTTTTAGGGAGATCTTACGGATATCACTATACATCTTCGTATAATCTTCCAGGTCCGCTTCGATATACTGGGGTACAATCACCGATTCCGGCTTTGTCTCCTTTTCATCGTCCTCTATGTCCTCCTGGGAAGCTTCGTTGGAATTCGTGCCCGGAAGCTGCTCTGTATCCTTTGTTCCAAGGGAAGCTACCGGTATGCCCGTGGAAGTATTCTCCGGGGGGCTGCCCGTAGGAAAATTAGCAGGCTTCTTTGTCTCCTCTTCTTTATTAAGAAGATCCAAAAGTCTGGGTTCAGTTAATGCGAAGGTAACCGCTGCAACAAAACCAAAAACTATAGCAAGGCTGATTGTCATAAGAATCGGTTTCAGCTTTTTTCTGATCTTTTTACGCT
>JAJUHH010000501.1 GCA_029267975.1 Clostridiales bacterium | reverse complement strand
GGCTGTTTTTTACCTTGAGCAGATATTTCTCATTATAGGCCGCAAAACATCCCGGAATATCTACACCGAATGGGCAGGGCATACAATAAGCACATCCGGTACAGGGAACCTTGGTCCGCTCCAGCATGATCTTCTTCACACGATCAAATACTGCCAGCTCCTCTTCTGTCAGTGAATTGGGCTGCGCATCCCTGGCGATGGCAATATTTTCGCTAAGCTGTACCTCATCACTCATGCCGGATAAGATGACGGTTACCTCCGGATGGTTCCATATCCACCTGAGGGCCCATTCTGCCGGTGTTCTGTTGGCATTCGCCTCATGAAATTCCCTAAGTACTTCCTCAGGAAGATTATTCACCAGCTTCCCTCCCCGCAGTGGCTCCATTACGATTACGGGAATTCCTAAGGAGCCGGCCAACTGCAGGCCGGATTTGCTGGCCTGATTATTCTCATCCAGGTAGTTGTACTGTATCTGGCAGAAATCCCAGGGATAGGCAAGAAGTATCTTCTCAAACTCTGCCCTTCCCCCATGGAAGGAAAAGCCGATATTTTTTATCCTTCCCTCAGCCTTTAATTGTTCTAGCCAGTCTATGACGCCAATGCTTTTCATACGCTCCAGGGTTGCCAGATCGGTCAGCATATGAAGCAAATAATAATCGATATAGTCAGTCTTTAATTTATTGCACTGGGTTTCAAAGATTTTCTTGGCTCCCTCCAGCTTGGTCACCATAAAGGGAGGGAGCTTGGTCGCAATCTTAACCTTCTCCCGGTAACCACCTGATAAGGCATCCCCCAGCAGGGATTCGCTCTTTCCTGCATGATAGAAATATGCAGTATCAAAATAGTTCATCCCCTGATCTATGGCTGATCGTATCATGGCAATGGATCTGGCCTCATCAATACCTCCGCCCCTCAATGGAAAGCGCATGCAGCCAAAGCCAAGGATGGATAGTTGATCACCGTTTTTTATGTTCTCACGTGTAAGCATCCTATTCCTCCGCCCGAAGTGCTGTAATCAGTGCATCCACATTGCTCTCTGCTGTGGCCCAGGAGGTTACGAAGCGGACTGCAGTATGGCTGTCATCCACCTTGGCCTGGGTCTGAAAGATAAAATCCTTGGCCAGGCGCTTGATCAGGCTGTTGGGCAGGATTGGGAAGATCTGGTTGGAGCACCAGGGTCCATAAAAGGGATACCCCAGCCTCTCAAAGGCATCCGCAATCTTTTCTGCCATGTTGTTAGCATGGGCAGCCAGCTCGAAGAAGAGCTTGTCTTCAAATAAGGCTTCAAACTGCATTCCAAGCACAAAGCCCTTGGCCATCATTGCGCCCCGCTGTTTGATCAGATATCTGAAATCCTCTTTTAATTCCTCTTTTACAATCACAAGGGCTTCCCCAAGTAAGGCTCCGTTTTTGGTACCCCCGATATAAAATACATCCACAAGCTCCGGCAGATCCTTTAGACTGAGATCGTTCTTCTTACAGGTAAGAGCCGAACCCAGTCTGGCGCCATCCAGGAATAAGAGCAAGTCATGATCCTGACAGCACTTGCGAATTGCTGACAGCTCTGTTTTGTTATAAATGGTTCCAAGCTCAGTGCTGTCAGACAGATACACCATCTTAGGCTGCACCATATGCTCGTCCGTATGTTCCTCCAGCAACTGCTTAATAAGCTCCGGTGTCAGCTTGCCATCCTTACCCGCTATGGTAAGCACCTTATGCCCGGTTGCTTCAATTGCACCTGTTTCATGGACATTCACATGTCCTGTATCCGCTGCGATCACACACTGATGGGGTCTTAAAAAGGAGGAGATAACTAACAGATTCGTCTGGGTCCCTGCCGGTATAAAATGAATCTCAACATCCTCCCTTTCCAGATGCCTCCTGATATACTGCTTTGCTCTGCTGCTGTGAGCATCCAGACCATATCCGGCATTCTGCTCCAAATTTGATTTCATCATAAGCTCCAGTACACGGGTATGTGCACCCTCGCTATAATCATTTGCAAAACTAATCATTGTCCTTCCTCCTTAATTGAAGATAATCCAAACAAGCTGCCCAATATTCCAAGTCCCAGGCTTATCCCAAGTAAGATCAAGCTGACCATAGTTTTTAAATCACTTTGGTCCGGGAGCGGTAGGAAGGGTATCATGTTCCCAAGCTGAGCATAACCTTTCCCTATGATCAGAGCTGTGAGCAGTATTGACAGTAGCCCGCCGCTTACGGTCAGTATGGTTCCCGCAAGGAAGAAGGGGAAAGCGATAAATCCGTTGGGGGCTCCTAAAAGCCTGAGGGTCCTGATCTGCTCTCTATTGTTATAAATGCCCTGGCGAATCATATGAGAGATTAGAATTAAGGTAGTCACGCTGACTGCCGATATGATCAGAAGCCCAGCCAGCC
>JAJUHH010000500.1 GCA_029267975.1 Clostridiales bacterium | reverse complement strand
TATCCCCGGGTTTGCACTGTGCAAGAAGGGGGATGTCCGTTGAGATCACTGTCCCGATCTTCGCATAGCCTCCCGTTGTCTGTCTGTCCGCCAGCATGATGATTGGTTGACCGCCGGAAGCCACCTGAACAGATCCCAGGGCGATTCCGTCAGAGATAATATCCGTTGCCTGCTTCGCTGCGATAACCGGTCCCGAAAGTTTGCAGGCCATTCGATTGGAAGCAGTGGTCAGCTGGTAGGTTCCTGTCGTAAATGTTTCAAGTCCTTCCCTGGTAAAATAGTCCTCCTGAGGCCCCAATACAACTCGGATCAGCTGGGGTGAAGCCATCCCATAGCGAAAGGGATACACCCGATACTCCATATTCGCTAATGCGGCTACCGGCCGCTCAAATGCAATTTCGTCCCCACTTTTTAAGGCTCTGCCCTCCAGACCGCCAAGGGCACACTGCATATTGGTAGCCTTGCTCCCAAGGCTGTCGGGAAGCTTCAGGCCGCCTGCAAAGGCAATATAGGCTCTGCAGCCACATTCTGCCAGACCAAGCAGCAGCTCCTCCCCAGACCGTACTGCAACTGCCGCATTCATTGGAATCTCCCTGCCCTGCAGCATTGGTTTCATATATGCGCCTGTTATTGCAATAACATTATCACGGGTAAAACGCAGGGCAGGACCGAACAGGGTGCATTCAAGTACTGCTTCTCCCATTGGATTACCCAGCAGAAGATTAGCAATCTCCATGGCATAGGTATCAAGAGCACCCGAGGGTGCTATTCCGATCTCTCCATAACCGCTTCTGCCCAAGTCCTGTACTGTGGTCATAATACCCGGGTTTATGACATGAATTCCCATAGACTCCTCCCTTCCCTTGATACTTAATCCATATGCTCCCACTTACATTCATACTGTCCTGACTTGACTAGCCTTTCAATCCATAGATACTCCTGCTCATCAATAGGATGGAAGCGGATATAATCCCCTGCCTGATAAAGGGTCGGCTTCTCACTTTTACTGTCATATAGTTTCAGGGGGGTCCTGCCAATCAATCTCCATCCTCCCGGAGAAGCAATGGGATATATCCCTGTCTGTTCCCCTCCTATCCCAACAGAACCTGCCGGAATCGAGGTTCTTGGATCAGAAAGCCGGGGTGTCTTAAGCCGGGGATCCATGCCGCCCAGATAAGGAAAACCCGGCAGAAAGCCCATCATATAGATAAGATAATCCCCGGAAGAATGCAGCCTGATTACCTCCTCTTCACTCAATCCTACATGCTGTGCCACTGCTTGTAGGTCTTCTCCGTACTGACCGCCATAGCATACAGGGATCTCAATTCTCTTCTTCCTGCCGCCATCTGCTCCTGCTGCAGTGGATACAGATGCTTTGATATATCTGCAAAGCTTACGATAGCTTAATCTCATGGGGTCATAGTGAATCAGCAAGGATCGGTAGGTGGGTACAGTCTCAACAATTCCGGGAATACTCTTCTGACGTAAGCTTTGATTTAGTCTTCTGACCTTTTCGCTGCATGCCGGGCTAATCTCATTTCCGAACTCCACAACCAAGGCCAGGTCTCCTGCCAGTAAGATGCGATAATCAGGCATAGTGATACCCCATTCCCTTCTGCTTATCTTGAAAAAATCCCTTTGCCAGAACCTGCTCAAACCAATGGTTTCCGCTTCCTTCATAATGAATTGCATAGTCAGTGCACAGGCGCATCAGTTCAACGATAGTGACATTCATATCCATGGAAAAGCCATCACTCCCAGGGATCAAGGATCCATTCATATCAATAATGCCGCAGCCCGATACCACCCGCATAAGCTCTGCCTGCATACGCCCGTCATGAAAGATCCGCATATCCTTTTTGATAAAGGCAAGGGCAGCCATCAAACCATAGCAGCCCCAATCCGATACGGTTGCCGTAATGATATGATCTGCTCCGGTAGCTGACAAAGTGCCTCCTTGGCACTCACATTTACATTGCTCCTGTGCGCTATAGGGAATATACCTTCTGATATGATCCCCTATGGTTCCCATTCCCATCTCGTTGCCCAGATCTCCAATGGCAATGTTCAGAACTCCCCGCTCCTTAAGCTTAGCAAAGAGAATATCCGTCTTCGCTTCCAGCTCGCTGACATTCCTGCCGACAGCATTATGATATACTCCCTTGTCATTGGCTCCGGGTGCCTCGACAGCAATTGCAGCCGCAGGAAGCATTTGCTCCAGGATATGATCCGCCAACACTGAAGCCTCATCCTGATCCAGCGGAAATGAGAGCACTCCCATAGAAAGCGGCAGTTCCTTTACCTGATGGATATCCTCATAGCAGTGAAGTCCTACTGTACCGGCACATCGCTTTACTGCCTGCACACATTGTTCAGGACAAAGGATCACAGGCTTTGCATCGAAGGCCTGCAC
>JAJUHH010000499.1 GCA_029267975.1 Clostridiales bacterium | reverse complement strand
GGGGGTCAGGCTATCCAATAGCTTTGACTTTTCAGTAAGACTTAAATCCAGCCTTTTACCGTAAGGTGTTTGGGTGCCTGGAAGAGTTTTTTCGTGAGTTACTGATTTTTCTTCTTCAGATTTTGACTTTAAGAAATATCCCCTGAACTTATCCATGAAGCCCACAGCAATCACCTCCCTTCTTCGTCTGGGGATACTAAGAATATAAGCTGTAAAGCTTATGCTGTCATTTCAGTAATTCAAATGATAGACGCAAAAAGCCCCCCTCATTAGAACTAATGAGAGGGGTTTTTTTGGAGTATTGTGTTATTTCCTGTATTCTTGCAGCAGCTGTAGAAGTTCAGTACGGCTGTTAATGTTCATTTTCCGATAGATGGAAGTGCAGTAGGTGTTGATGGTTGCATAGGCTTTAGATACAATCCCCGATATCTGCCGCAGGGTATATCCCTCCAGGAGAAGTCTGCAGACTTCCATTTCAGCATTGGTCAGCTTGTAATCCTTCATCTTTGCCTCCAGCCTGGAGCATTGTGTGACATCTGACCGGTAGGCATCATCGATCCATTCTCCTGAGTAAAGCATTTTAATGAAGAGAGGTGACATAATAAAAAACAGGATTACAATGAAGATTGAAACAAAAGCCATCAGTATAGATGAAATGATCAATCCATTCCGGCTGATAAACTGAACAAAAAGAGAGCTGCCCAAATAATACAGGGTGGAGAAGAGGATACCAAAGCGATAGAAGGAACTGCTCTTAAATTTCTTTATCATAAATCCGGTAAGATAATAGATATTAACAATGCCGATGGAATAAGCGATTCCAAAGCAAACGGCTGAGACAAGCCCTACATGAGGGTACTGTATATGAATAATATCCATCACGAAAGCAAGCACTAAAAATGCCAGGGAAAGATTCAGCATAAGACATATGTTCATGGAAAAAAGGTTTTGCATGAGCAGTATTACTGCAAGGCCTGCCAGTATCCCGAAGAAATAAAAGGCTTCTATCTTATTCTTTGTAAGCTGGTTCATCTGCTGGAGGGTAGCCGGTGCAATTACATCATTTAAGGTAAATATAACAAAGGTTACAGGCATCAGGGAATATGCCTTTATTGGAGCTTTTACTTTTTGACAGGAGGGTATTGTGTCTTTATTTGCTTTTATGAAATAGGTGCTGCAGACCAAGGTCAGCATAATAAATGATATCAGGATAAGAGTAGGATCTAAGCCCGATTGCCTGCGGACGAATACAGGCTTTAAAAACATCAGTATCTTGGGAAGCAGTATCGCCAATATCATGGAATAAAACTTTTCGGAGTTATTCAGCACCATAAAAAAAGCATATACATGGGAGATGAAGATATGACCAATGCATGGCACGGTAAGCAGCATAAGGATATTGGACAGAATTCCGGGCTGAACAAAGAGTACCGTGATAAAACAAGCCAAGGCGATGATCATGCTATAAAAGGAAGCAGCAACAAATCTTTTTCCGTCCAAAAACAGCGGGATCAGGCAGCCGCTGATCAGCATGATATAAAAGTAGATGGGGCTATCACCAACAATCGCTTTAAATCTTCCTGCATCAAATGCAAAACCGCCCATGGGCAGGAAGTAGGCATATAGCCATATGGAAGTAGCAACCCAGCCCCAGGCAAAAGGCAGGTTTCTCCTGGAAATCGCTTTGATTTTGAGACTATTTGCTGACCGAAAAGCAAGACTCAAAAATGCTTTTAGATTTGTTTCATGTAATAGCATGAGAGGCACCACCTATATCATATGATTGATTGAAAAAGCTTAAGCATAAAAATACCACAATAGAGTATCTTATCATTCAATATGGAGATATCGTGTACTTGCTACTATTTTATGTAATTGGAAATAATAGTAAGACTTAACATTGATTATAGTACGATTAATAAGTTGATTCAACCAAAAAGGTTCACACATGTGAGAGAATCTAAAGGTCGGACAAAATATACTAACATTTAGAGCTGTTCTTCACATATGTGAACCTGTCTATTTAGATATTGTGGATGCTTTATATATCAAAAGCCATGCCATCATAGGAGACCAAAAATCCATGCTCAGCTGCGATTGGTACCAAATCATCATAAATCAGCTTTCCATTATGGGAAAAATGGTGGGCCACAAATATGGTATTCTCGTCAGCGCAGGCCAGTTCTTTCAGACGGTTCTTCACCTCCACATTGCTAGCAAGGCCCATATGATTGTGCCTGCATTCCATATTTCCGAAGGTACAATCCAGAGATACGAGATTAAAATATGGCCTTTTCTCGGCTAAATAATTCCAGGTTTCTTCCGGAAAATATCCGGTATCATTGGCATATAGGATATTCTTACTCTGATCACTGATCCAATAGAAGACCGGATCAGTAAGGGGGTCATGGTCGGCTTGT
>JAJUHH010000498.1 GCA_029267975.1 Clostridiales bacterium | reverse complement strand
GCTTACCTATGGATTATAGGAATCATAGTCTTACTTATGTATGGCCTGATATCAGATTTATTGCTAAGAAGACAGCTGAAAAATGCACAGGTAATAGAGAAGAATATCCTGGAAGCGAAAAATTTGAAAACACCATTTTTACATGGATTAATAAGGCCAAAGATTTATTTACCGCTGGGACTTAAGGCTGAGGAAAGAAGTTATATCTTACTGCATGAACAGACCCATATCAAACGGAAAGACCATATAATCAAGGTGTTAGCTTTTCTCATATTGTCCCTGCACTGGTTTAATCCCTTGGTTTGGACGGCGTTCTTCTTTATGAGCAGGGATATGGAGCTATCCTGTGATGAAAGAGTATTAAAAGAAATGGGGCATGAGATTAAAAAATCCTATGCGAACTCCTTACAGGCGCTTGCTGCCGGAAGGCATATTTTAAATGGAAGTCCGCTAGCCTTTGGTGAAGGGAATATAAAAGGAAGGATTTTGAATGTTCTAAATTATAAAAAACCCAGGTTTTGGGTGTTTGTGATCGCAATTATAGCAGTTATAGCAGTGGGGATTGGTTTACTAGCAAATCCTATAAATAAATCCGAGCTTTTCGAAGCAGACATACAGGCAAAAGGCACTTATTCAATGATCTATTTGAATCCAATGTTTTCTGTTACTGGAGATACCTTCGTTGCGGCCAGACAGGAGGATGATTATCTGATTACAGAAGATAAATTTGAGATTGTAAGTAATATTGAAGGAGATAGGATATTAGTCACTAATCCTACCTATAAGGAAGAGAAGATCGGGGATAAAATAAATCTCCTGGGCGATTATATGTCACTTGATGTGTCAAAATATTCTAATAAGAAGAGCTTTCATGTGATCAAACCTGATGGTAATGAAAGTGGTTACATAATTTATCAAATGGACGATGAGATTTGGATTAGCCATTGGAACTGGACTGGGAGTAAGAACGATATCTGGAGCTGTACCTACATCATAAGAATTAGCTCAGACGAGAATGCTGACGAAGATAAGCCAAAAGTGCAGCTGCATGATCCAGCACAAGGTCAAATACAAGATCAATCGCAAGAGCAGGCGCAAGAACAGCCTGCATTTGATGTTGAGAAGAGCATGGAGATCATCATGTCCTCGCCAAAGACTTCTTCCAATCCACAGGATTATATCCTGGCTCATAAAGATGAATATGAAAACTTTTTTAAGTATGGTGGCGAAGAGGCCCTGCAATATATGCTGTCCCAGTTCGAGGCAGGCAAGGCGGAAGGCTTGCGTGGGCAGATTATGATGCTGCTGTGCAAGGAGCTTTTAGGAGCACGCAATAATGTTACGGATGACTCCCTGTCTCCGGAAGAATGGTATAAGGCACTGGACATCCGTCAGGAGATTATCCTGCCTGATTATGAGTATGATGGGCAAGATCCAGTAGAAAAGCTTGTCTACGATACTGAAATTGAAAAGGAAGCAGCATCTAATACAAGAGGAGGCTTTATTATAGTTGCCCCAAAGATTTTTGCAAGCTATGAGGAAGATGATAAGCTGAAGGTTTTTGTGACTACTTATCTAGCAAGATACAAACTCTTTGCTAACACCTTATCGGAAGAAGGAGGCAGCATCGTTCCGGCCGCTATTACCTATTCTAAAGATAACAATGGTGTGTATGTCCTTGAAAAATATGAGCAAGCGCAGGATGGGGCTGGGTTTGGGCCATCCATCAAAGAATTTTGCAGCTTGCCTGTATCCGGGAAGAAAATCAAAGGTCTTGCAGATAAGATTTTACGGCATTACTCAGATTATGATGATATAATCAACTTACATTATAAGAATTTATATCATCATTTAATGAAAAACGGTATTACAGATGCTACTCTCACAAATTCCGCAGGTGAAGTCAAATTTTCTATGAGTGATCCGAACTATAAGCCTTAGCTTTTTTCATAAATGGATTCAGAAAAAGATACTGAAAATGGTATATTCTTTACCATTGACAAATCTAAATTCCTGGTTTATATTAGACGATATTTAGGAGAAAAGTATGGGTAGGATTCGCATTTAACCAAGAATACTTACGTTACTAACAATTAATGTTTACTACTATGCCGCTTATCTTTTCAGGTAAGTGGCATTTTTATATAGAAAGGGAGACGCAGCGAAAGAAGTGATTGCATCCCTAGAAATAAGGATTGAAAGTCTTACGACCGAACTAAAGGATACTCTTGTGATTGTCACAGCTGACCATGGCCACATAGACTCAAAGGGGGTATGTATTAAGAATTATCCCAAGCTTATGGATTGCCTGATCAGAATTCCTACCATTGAACCCAGGGCCATGAATCTGTTTGTGAAGGAAGACAGAAGAGCTGAGTTTGAGCGTGAATTCACCAAGGAGTTCGGTGATAAGTTTCTGCTTTT
>JAJUHH010000497.1 GCA_029267975.1 Clostridiales bacterium | reverse complement strand
TTTGCTTCCTCTGATCCTGATGGCTTGGAATGGTCCATCCTCAAGGTAGCAGGAACAACAGAATTAAGTACTGATTCAGAAATCCATGTAGCAGCAGAAAAGGTACAGGAGAGTACTGCAATTCTGCCGGATTATGCTTTTTCATCAGAAGGAAATGAAAAGGCAGCAAGCAGTGTGTCTGGACTTGTGGGTGGAATATTTACCTTATTCTTAGTCACGTTAGCGGGCGGAATTATTATACTGGTGAAAAAAATGAGAAAGACCAGGCAACCCTAAAAAGCTAGTGCAATAATATAACAGGATAAGAAGGAAATCTATGTCTCAGTTTCAGAAATCAATTTATACCTTAACAACCCTGGAGGACTTAGCGGGCAGAAGTACACCGGTTCACAGATTAAATCCTCTGATCAAATTCCTGATCACAGGAATCTACCTTGTTCTGGTCATCTCCTTTGCTCCAGACCAGGTGAGCGGATTAATACCATTTGTTTTCTATCCGGTCCTCATGATGGCTTTTGGGGATATTCCTCTAAAGCCACTTTTGGGACGTATGCTGATAGCCTTGCCCTTCTCCCTGTTTGCAGGTATATCTAATCTCATCTTCCAGCGGACAGTGCTGCTTCAATATGGTGGATTGTTAATTACCCAAGGGATGATTTCTTTTTTCTCAATCCTCATAAAAACAGTCTTAACTGTTATGGCTGTGCTTATTTTAATTGCTACAACAGGCAGCAGGGATTTGATCTATGTTATGATAAGACTGCGTTGTCCATCGATCTTTGTATTACAGATTACCATGACCTTTCGCTATCTGGAGCTTCTGATTGAGGAAGCATCCGTGATGTATCATGCTTACCTTCTTCGTGCACCCAAGGAGAAGGGAATAAAACTTGCACATACAGGAGCATTTCTGGGGCAGCTGCTCTTAAGAAGCTTTGACCGGGCAGAGAGGATCTATCATGCCATGAGATGCAGAGGCTTTGAGGGCAGCATCAGCTTTTTAAAACAGGCCAAGGTAGATTACCCCAGTAAGATATTTTTCATTGTAGTAACAAGCCTGCTGATCATCATGCGCTTGATCAATATCAGTGAGCTTATGGGTAAATTAATCGTTTAGAGCGGAGGAAAAGCATGCTTAAAATTGAAAATCTCAGTGTTGGCTATCAGGAAGGAAAGAATGTACTCAAGAAGCTAAACATGAGCATAAAGGATGGAGAAACGGTTGGCCTGGTCGGGGCAAACGGAGCAGGTAAATCAACCCTGCTTATGTCGCTGGTTGGGATATTATTACCCTTTGAGGGCAGGATTGCGATTGATGGAATAGAACTGGATAAAAAGCATTTGAAGGAAATCAGGGAACGCATTGGTGTGGTATTTCAGAATCCGGATGATCAGCTCTTTATGGCAAATGTTTATGATGATATTGCCTTCGGTCTTCGCAATATGGGAAGATCGGAAGAGGAGATCCAGCATAGAATAAGTCGGGTCTTAAGGGAGCTGGGGGTGGAGCATTTGGAAGAGATGAGCTCCAACAGAATATCCGGAGGGGAGAAAAGAATTATTGCCATAGCAGCAATCCTGGTAATGGAGCCTTCCGTGATTTTATTCGACGAACCTACTTCTTTTCTGGACCCAAGAACCAGAAGGAGATTAATCAGGTTACTGCAGGGAGTACCGATGACAAAGCTGATTGCAACCCATGATCTTGATATGGCCTTGGAGCTTTGCGACAGGGTGATTATATTAAAGGATGGCGAGATATTTGCCCAGGGCAACGCCAAGGATATTCTGACACAAAAAGAGCTCCTTGAGGAAGCCGGGCTGGAGTTACCCTACTGCCTGCAAGGAGCTGAGTACTTAGGAACAAAGCATTCCGGATCTTAGTGATCGGTGATTGCTTTGTTCCTTTTAATTGTGACAAGTGAAACGATTTATCGTTTCATCTTGTTTTGCTGTGCAGCAGCCTGCACCAATTGGTACATGGTCAGATAATCCTGACCGGAAGTCACGCATAGCTGCTTTATACTTTCATATTCGGGATAGTAAAAATTTCTGTCCTGATAGCTGCATATTTTAACCTGAGCAGGACCGTAATGGGTTGTCACAGTTTCTATTTTACGCTCCAGCATGGTCCTGAGGGCTTCATGCCTGCGGATGCCGATGGTGGTGGTATTGACAAATATGATCTCCTCCATTTGCTCTATCTTATCCTTGGAGCAGATGACACCCAAAAGATATGCTGGACGATTCTTCTTCATGAAGATGGGAGTGTAATAAACATCCCGGGCCCCTTGCTTCAATAAGAGCTCCATGGTCAGGGCCAGTGCCTCGCCACTGCAATCATCGATATTGGCTTCCAGAACCCAGACAGAGTCTGCTGTGGAGCTTTCCTGTTTGGAGCTATCCTCAATGAGCATGGCTCTGAGGATA
>JAJUHH010000496.1 GCA_029267975.1 Clostridiales bacterium | reverse complement strand
CATACATCCCTACAATCAGCATATCCATATCGTTAAAGCAGCCCACTCCATTATATGGATGCAGTCTATCCTGCTGCTTGATCAAATTCTTCACGGATTCCCAGGTGTCAAAGATATCGCCGGTGGACCGCCACATGCTGGCTGCCGATTCCTTGATCCATTCATGGGTTTCATCAGCCCCCCAGGAGCAGGCACTGAAGAGGATATCTCTGCCGCAGTTCTCCAAAGCCAGCCCCATACGACGATACAGATACTTGCCATGGATAATGGGGCTGTGATAGCAATAATCGTATTTCAGGAAATCCACACCCCACTTAGCAAAGGTTTCAGCATCAATGAATTCATGCTCAAAGCTACCTGGATAGCCGGCGCAGGTCAGGTTACCTGCACAGGAATACATACCAAATTTCAAGCCTTTGGAATGAACATAATCTGCCACATACTTCATCCCATGAGTGAACTTGACAGGATCTGCAACAAGTCGATTATTCTCGTCTCTCTCCTTCATGGACCAACAATCATCAATAACAAGATATTCATATCCCTTTTCCAGTAAACCACTGTCCACCATCGCATCTGCAGTCTCAAAAATCATCTGCTCACTGATGTTTTCTCCAAATGTGTTCCAGGAATTCCAGCCCATAGGCGGCGTTAATTTTACCATACTTATTGACCTCCAAATATAAATATAATAAGATAATTTATATGAAGAGATTCTAGCATGTTATTTTCGTTCATTTCCATATTATTATGTTGCATATATATGTCATTTTGTATCAAAAGAGGAGGGTACTATGGACCGATATTGCCCTAGCAGCATTCAGGTGGTTAGTTGCGGGCGTCAGGATTGTAGCGATATGCACCAATGGGGCCCAGGGATGCGTCCCTGCTACATCCTCCATTATGTAATAAAGGGTGCCGGCTATCTTGAATGTGATAAGAAGAAATACCGTATCGAGACAGGAATGTGCTTTCTTACCTATCCTTTTGTGAAGATACGATACTACCCTGACCCGAATGATCCCTGGGAATATACATGGATTGATTTTATTGGAAATGACGTTCCGAAATACTTGGCAGCATCTGGCTTAAACCTCAGAAAACCTGTTTCCCCGGTGATTGAAGCAAGTGCTATTCTGCCCTTATTTGAAAGGTTGATAAAACTGGATCTGCATCATAGAAACAAGATGGAAGCCAATGGTCTCATGCTTGCAATTCTTGGTATCTGTGCTGATACACTGCCGGCAGATAAAGATGAAGCGATCCCCAAAGAAGACCTTCGCTTATTAACCGCGATCCTATTAATTCACACAAATTATCACCAGAGTTCTTTTCATATTGAATCCTTATGCAGCAAGATGAATATTAACAGAGTAACACTCTATCGACTCTTTCAGACTCGATTGGGCTATACCCCCAGTTCTTATCTCCTTCGCTACCGTTTAAAGCAGGCTCAGAAAATGCTGCTTATGGGTTCCTCGGTTAAGAGCGCTTCCATCTCCTGCGGCTTCAGCGATCCCTTTTATTTTTCCAAGGTATTTAAGCAGCATATCGGTGTGGCCCCCTCGGAATATTCAGCCAGGCAATCCAACCTGAGTTTAGAGGAAAATGAGTACGATGATATTGAGCTCTATCGCATATAAAGCACCAAAATGGCAAACAGAACTAATTGCCATTATAAAATAAAACTGAAAGATATTACGAAAGAGAGGATGAAACCATGCTATTTCCAGAAGCAAAAAGTGAATCACAAAAGCAAAAAATACTATCATCTCCGGTGTTTCAACAAGCACTTGAGAAAATGGAGCGTAAACGACTGTTCTTTCTGAACAATCCTATAGAGAGTTTACCCTTTTCCAAGTATCGCAGATATTATCTTGACGGAGACCGCCGCAGCTATGAGGACTGCTATTTTGCCCACAGAGGACGCTTAACCTATCTGACCCTGGCAGTTCTCTTACACCATCGTAAGGAGGACATCCAAGAGCTTGAGGACTCCATTTGGGCAATCTGTGAGGAATTTACCTGGGTACTCCCTGCACACACCACAGATTTGGGCGACCGCATTAATACTGAAGTCATTGATTTATTTTCTGCCGAAACCGGATTTGCCCTCAGTGAAATCTATTATCTCCTGAAAGATGAGCTGGATCCCCGGATCAATCGTCGTATTCTAGACTGCCTGGAGGAACGTATCTTCAGTATGTTTTTAAATCACAACTACTTTTGGGAAGATGTTCCTATGAACTGGGCTGCTGTCTGTGCAGGCAGTGTTGGTGCAGCTTTTATCTATGCTGCCCCTGAGCGCTTCTCCTTGGTTCATGACCGGATTTTGAAAAGCATGCATCGTTTTCTTGAAGGCTTTGGAGACGATGGTGTCTGTGTGGAAGGGATTGACTACTGGACCTATGGCTTTGGTTTCTTTACCTAT
>JAJUHH010000495.1 GCA_029267975.1 Clostridiales bacterium | reverse complement strand
GCCCAGGGTAATTTCTTACGTGCCTTATCCGGTATCGGAGCAAACGGCGAAGCGGTACCTTATCACCTGGGACATTTCTTTATTGCAATTGATCCTGAAGCCTTCATGGGCCTTGATGCATTTAAGAAGACCTGCGGTGACATATTACGTGACCTGCGGGGTTCTGCAAAGGCACCGGGCCAGAATCATATCTATACGGCAGGTGAAAAAGAGTATCTTGTATGGCTGGAGAGAAAGGACAGCGGTGTCCCGATCAATGATGCTGTTCAGAAGGAATTGATCAAGGTTCGTGATGAATTAGGCTTAACACAGTATAAATTCCCCTTTGAATAAATGAAACCAGCGTCTATAGCAGTGTCTATAGTGACAGAATGGAGGTTTTTATGGACGTAAGAAAACAATCTCTACAAAAACATTATGACTGGAAGGGAAAGATTGAAGTGATTTCCCGTGTACCCATCAACAGCAGGGAAGACCTGTCTCTTGCCTATACCCCAGGTGTTGCAGAGCCTTGCCTTGAAATTCAAAAGGATTATAATAAATCCTTTGAGCTTACCAGACGCAGTAATCTGGTAGCTGTCATAACTGACGGCTCAGCCGTATTAGGCTTGGGCGATATCGGTCCGGAAGCCGGTATGCCGGTTATGGAAGGAAAGTGCGCTTTATTCAAGGAATTTGCGGGTGTTGATGCGTTTCCCATCTGTATTCGTACCAAGGATGTAGATGAGCTTGTACGCTCCATCTACTTAATATCAGGCAGCTTCGGCGGTATCAATCTGGAGGATATCGCTGCTCCCCGTTGCTTTGAGGTAGAAAGAAAGCTAAAGGAATTATGCGATATTCCGGTCTTCCATGATGATCAGCATGGTACTGCCATCGTGGTTGCTGCTGCACTCATTAACGCACTTAAGGTTGTTAATAAGGATCTGGATCAGGTCAAGGTTGTGATCAATGGTGCCGGCTCTGCCGGAATAGCAATCGGAAAGCACCTCTTGAATCTGGGACTGAAGAACCTTATTATGGTGGATCGCTTTGGTATTATCTGTGAGGGCATGTCCGAACTAAATACAGCTCAGGCAGAGATGGCCAAGGTGACAAACCGCGACCATAGGATGGGCACTCTGGCCGATGCCATGATTGGTACTGATGTATTTATCGGTGTATCGGCACCGAATATTGTTACTCCTGAGATGATAAAGTCCATGGCCGAAAAGCCGGTTATATTTGCAATGGCCAATCCCACACCGGAGATTATGCCTGATCTTGCCAAGGCAGCCGGAGCCTATGTGGTAGGCACAGGCCGTTCTGATTTCCCTAATCAGATCAATAATGTTCTTGCCTTCCCCGGAATCTTCCGCGGTGCACTGGACTGCCGTGCTACAACCATTAATGAGGAGATGAAGGTGGCCGCCTCCTACGCAATTGCTTCCCTGATCTCAGAGGAGGAACTAAATCCTGAATACATAATACCTAATCCACTGGATAAACGGATTGTGAAGGTAGTTGCCCAAGCAGTGATCGACGCTGCGAATCAAACCGGTACCGCCAGAATATAATTCTCATAAATAACCCGGAGTCATATATATGCTCCGGGTTATTTCAGCCCATACGGACTGCCTTTATAAAATATCTTTTTGCCTTATTCAATGTGGAACTTACACCTCTTCAATGAATTTCACACCTTCCGCACTTCCCAGTAACGATAGGATGCTTGTATGCTCTTGTTTCTTGGGCAGACGCAGGGTTAATAAAGCGGCGATTCCTGTTTCTTCGATAGAATTTGATTTCGTGAGTTCCATATCGCTAATCCTGATATCCTGTTCTTTGATATATTTGATAAATTCACCGATATGATTAAGCCGATCAAATTCTATGTATAAGTTTAGTACTTTTGTAGCTGCCATGACACGTTCATCTACACTATGCAAGGCAGCCATGGCAACAAATATAATCAGACAACCAAGGATTGCACCGCTATAAAATCCAATACCAATGGCAAGACCAATACATGCTGCTGCCCACAGTCCCGCTGCAGTCGTCAGACCTTTGACACGGTTATGTCCGGTTACAATAATTGTTCCTGCTCCCAGAAAACCGATACCGCTGATTACCTGGGCACCCATACGTGCCGGATCTCCGCTTCCATATACGCTGCATATATACTCATTGGTCATCATAACCAGGGAGGCTCCGATACATACCAGCATATAGGTACGAAAGCCGGCCGGTCTTTTTTTCCTGCCTCGTTCAAATCCCAGAATACCTCCGCACAGCAGGGCAAGTACTAATTTCACAATGGTTACTTCGATGTGTAAGTCTCTAATTGCTTCAACCATTCAGATTACCTCATTTCTCTTTGCCTATATCCGCTGCTTCACAACATTGTACTGATATTGTCACAAATACTCTGGTGATTCCTTTCCTTTATTTTAGTATAT
>JAJUHH010000494.1 GCA_029267975.1 Clostridiales bacterium | reverse complement strand
TTTCTCCGTACCATACTCTCCACCGTTCATTCGAATGGCTCCGGCGCCGATCTCTGTAATATCATTCTCCCTAATCCTGATATGGTCTGAACCTTCCTCTACCACAATGGCATGTACCCCCAGGCAGTACAGGCGGCAATGCTCCAGGGCGCAATGAGAGGCATGATAGAATTCAACGCTGCCATGAGCGCTGCATACCGACTGTCCGTCTGAAGCAAAGCCTCCGAAATCCTCCCCATCCACGATTGCATTGGAGCTGCTCCGGTAATCCCCTCTGGTATAGGCCAGATCAAAATTTCTGATTAGTATATTTTCTACCTTATGATCCGCTGTTCCCTCGATCCGAAGCAGCTTATCCGTTACAGGGATATAAGCCTCAAGCTCCTCGGGAGCTGCTTCCCCATCCTTAGGAATATAATAGATCCGCTTGGTAACTTTGTCATAGTACCATTCATTGGGATTTTGGAAGCCCTCAGCAGTATTTTCGATGATATACTCCAGTGCACTTCTGGGGTGTGTCAGCTCGATGCTATAGCGTGAAGGATATAAAAAGGTGATCTTCCCGCTTTCCAGATCATACTCCTTGATGGGTGTGTGCTCATCCACCCAATAATGATTATAGCTGATAAAGCAATCCTGAAAATTACGGAAGTGGCGGATCACCTCCAGATCTTCCTTTTTGGCAATGAACCACCTGGAATGGGCATGCAGTTGGGAGGAATTATTCTCCACAGCCTCCGGCTTTAAGGTCCCTTCCTGAGGATATCTGGTGAAGTCAGCCCTGTGGCCATTGACATAGAAATCCGTGAAAGAAATGTCCCCCAGGTCTGACACATCCACAGAGAAGCATTTATGCCCGTTGAAGCTATCCTCTTCAAACTTACTTACCCTTCTTCCGCCGCATAAAATTGTCCTGCTGTAGGGCTCGATGGTGACATCCCTGACCTTATTCGATACCTGGATGGGCTTATCCAGGTAATAAATATCATCCATAATCTTAACGGTTACCGGCTGAAGCCCACCTGCCCTTCTCAGATCCCCTATCATCTCAAGAGCACACTCAACCGACTTTAGCGGTCCTGTCATATCCCCATTGGGATAAGGGAAAAAGCCCTGATGATCATCATTCCCCTCCTTCTGGGACACATAAAGCGTGGTAATATCTGTCATATTGTACATTGCTTATTTTCCTCCCTTGCTTCGCTTTCTTATATACCCGGCCTCTGCCTGCAGCAGGTCAAAGGGCCTTAACTAGTTTTCCAGATTATCACATTAGCCCTTGCTTGTCCATGAGCACCATCGCTTTTTGAACATGACCTTCGTTTCTATAACATTCTGACAACCAGTGGTTGCAAAAAAAGTAGCAGCAGGTTGGTTGTATCTGCGCTAAAGTCTTGTTATACTTTTTACAAAATTAAAAGGAGCGTTTCTATGGCAATCAATGAAGCAATTAGCAAACTGCGACAAAGCAATAAACTCTCCCAGGAAAAACTGGCAGATCTGTTAGGCGTATCCAGACAGGCTGTGCAAAAATGGGAGACAGGTGTTACCACCCCGGATATCAACCATATTATTAAATTATCCAATCTTTTTCAGGTCTCCATTGATTCAATCCTGCTGGGTAATTCCAGACGGGCAATGGAGGAACTTACCTACAATAAGAAGATTTATCCCCAGTATGCCGCTCAGATCGGCTGGGAATCCTATGCCAGTGAGCTGCTGGTAGAATTCAGGCAATCCCTGGAGGAAGGAAAGGATATCGAGCAATACCGTGACCTATTCGAAGCCACATCAAGAATCCCCAACGGAAAGATCAAAAACGATATTGCTGATACTCTGTTCGAGCTGATCCTCAACGCTCCCACCCGATCGGATTATGACTACAAAGAGCCCTCTAGCCTTGAGCAGATCGAACTATTAAAGGGCAGCTTTGACTATGTAGACAAGAAGCCAGACAATCTTGAAAACCGAATTCGCGGTGCCTGGATGGGACGGATCTGTGGCTGTCTTCTCGGTAAACCAATCGAGGGCATCAAGACAAAGGAGCTGCACAGTCTCCTGAAAGCCTCCGGTAATTATCCCATGCGCCGCTATATCTATACCACTGACATAAGCGAAGATATGTATGAGAGCTATAAATTTCCTCTCAGAGGAAGATGCTTTGCAGATGCCATTAAGTGTGCTCCTGCAGATGATGACACCAACTATACCGTTATGGCAGCCTATATGATTGACCAGTATGGCAGAGACTTCACGCCCCGGAATGTAGCCGATACCTGGATCGCATCCCAGCCCAAATCGGCCTATTGCACTGCAGAAAGAGTGGCCTTCTGTAACTTCATCAAGGGCTATCTTCCACCGGATTCTGCATTATACAAAAACCCTTACAGAGAATGGATCGGTGCCCAGATCCGGGCTGATTATTTTGGCTTTATTAATCCC
>JAJUHH010000493.1 GCA_029267975.1 Clostridiales bacterium | reverse complement strand
CTGAACTGCTCCACCGGCCCCGACAGGATGCTTGATATGATAAAGGAAATGAAAGAGTATGCTCATGTTCCCATTATGGTAAAGCCCAATGCGGGTATTCCCTGCCTGTTAGACGGGGAGACGCATTTTCCTATGGATGCGGAGGAGTTTGCCCAGGAGATGGAGAAGCTTCTGGATGCAGGAGCGGATATTGTGGGGGGCTGCTGCGGGACCACACCCAGGCATCTTTTAAGACTAGTGGAGCGGGCAGAAGGAAGAAAGCCGCTGCCGATCCGGACAAGCCATGTCCGGGCTCTGACCACAGAATATAGCAGCACCCTGATTCCAATGAACGGACCATTTATGATTGTGGGTGAGAGAATTAATCCCACCGGCAAGAAGGAGCTGCAGGCGGAGCTCAGGGAAGGAAAACTGGATTTGGTGGCTTCCATGGCCACGGAGCAGGCAGAGCTGGGTGCCGCCATATTGGATATAAATGTAGGTATGAATGGAATTGATGAGAAGGAAGTGATGCTTGCGGTAATGCAGGAAGCACAAGAGAGAGGTAAGCTCCCCTTATGCATTGACTCAAGCCATGTGCATGTCATTGAAGCAGCCCTGCGCCTATATCCTGGCCGAGCCTTAATCAATTCCATTTCCTTAGAAAAAGAAAAATTTGAAAAACTAATCCCCCTTGCTGCCAAATATGGCGCCATGTTCATTCTTCTTCCTTTGTCCGATCGGGGACTGCCTAAGGATCTGCAGGAGAAGAAGGAAATAATTCATACCATTCTTGACAGGGCAGGTGAATACGGTCTGACCAAGGAGGATATCATTGTTGACGGTCTTGTAACGACCATTGGAGCAAATAAAAATGCTGCCTTTGAGACCCTTGAAACGATCCGCTACTGTAAGGAAGAGCTGGGGCTGGCTACGATCATCGGTCTATCCAATATATCCTTTGGCTTACCGGAGCGGCAGTTCATTAACTCCACCTTCCTGGCATTTGCAATCCAGGCAGGCTTAACCATGGCGATTGCCAATCCCTCTCAGGATTTAATTGTGAATACTGCACTGGCAGCTGACTTACTGCGGGCAGTGGAGGATGCACCGGAACGATACATCAACCGTGCGGTAGAACGACCTACCCATATATCGGCCGGAGCAGAAACAGGACAGAAGAAAGCTGAGGGAGGTAACACTGGAAATGCTGATTTGGGAAGCGGCACAGCCCAAGGGGACAACATCAAAGCAGGGACAGATACTGCCAGTGACCTGAAGCAGGCTATATACACGGCCGTGGTGAAGGGAAATAAGAAGAATATTCTTACCCTGGTGGAGCAGGAGCTTGTTAATACGGCCCCGGCCAGGTTGATTGATGAGGTCTTAATCCCGGCCATCAATGAAGTGGGAAGACTATTTGACAGGCAGATTTATTTCCTTCCGCAGCTGATTGCAGGAGCAGAGGCAATGAAGCTTGCCATTGACTATCTGGAGCCCTTACTGGAGCAGGGAGAGCAAAAGGCAAAGAAGGGAACCCTTGTTATTGCTACTGTATCAGGCGATATCCATGATATCGGTAAGAATCTGGTTGCTCTGATGTTGAAGAATTATGGCTATCGGGTGATCGATCTTGGTAAAGATGTTCCTACCGATCAGATCCTTCAGGTTGCGAAAGAGGAAAATGCAGACATCATAGCCTTGTCTGCGCTGATGACCACAACCATGGTAGAGATGAAAAATGTTGTCCGGAAGGTCAAAGAACAGGGCCTAAAAGCAAGGGTTATCATCGGAGGAGCAGTAATCACAGAAAGCTATGCCCAGGAGATTGGTGCTGATGGATATTCCGATGATGCTCAGTCTGCAGTTGCTCTGGTGAGAAGGTTGCTGGAAGAATAGGACGGATAAAAAAATATAGCTAACATTCAAAGCTGCATTAATTAAATGCAGCTTTTTATCATGAATGAAAGTAATGCGTAATCAAGGGTTTTTAAGCTTCTCGTATTACTATTAAGTTATTTCGTGTAACAATTTACCTAGCTTATTATAAGTCAATAATAATTTATCGAAAATCGATAAATTATTATTGACATTCGTTTTTTTTAATGATATTATTTGCATAAAGAAAGCTATGGGGATTACTCCCATAAAAATCAATAATCAATGAAAAATACTTCAGGAGGTATTATATGAGTAAGAGCCCATTGGTTCGATTTACGAAATTTATACTTGATTTTATGTTCTTTACAGGGATCATTGTATGTGTCACTGTACCCTTCAGCTTCCGCTTTGTTGGAAGATATTACAAGGTGTTTGATGAGTTCTATCTTCCATTTTGCATTATTTTCATGATAGCAGGAGCTTTTGCATTGATCATTCTGTGGGAACTGCGAAGTATGTTTCGAACTGTGATGAAGGAAGACCCCTTCGTCAGGGAGAATGTCAGATCCCGAAAGAGAATGGGAGCCAGTGCAT
>JAJUHH010000492.1 GCA_029267975.1 Clostridiales bacterium | reverse complement strand
ATATGGACAGTGTTCCTGTAGTAGCGATTACTGCAAATGTTGCTGTGAATCTCCTGGGGAAGGACTCCTTTCAGGAGATTGACATCGCAGGAGTGACCATGCCCATCACCAAGCACAATTATATCGTAAAGGATGTTACAAAGCTGGCAGATACCATTCGCAGAGCCTTTCGCATTGCCAGATCCGGCAGGCCGGGACCGGTCCTTGTAGATATCACCAAGGATGTTACCGCTGCAAAGACAGAATACACTCCCATGCAGATCCAGGAAGAGTCACAGGCAGAGAAGGTATCTGAGGAAGATCTTCATAACGCCCTTGAGATGATCAGGCAATCAAGGAAACCCTTTGTATTTGTGGGAGGAGGAGCGGTAATCTCTGAAGCCCATGATGAGTTAAAGGAATTTGTAGATAAGCTGGATGCTCCTGTCGCCGATACCTTGATGGGTAAGGGTGCATTTGACGGTACGGATCCAAGATATACCGGAATGCTTGGCATGCATGGAACCAAGGCCTCCAATCTGGGAGTAACAGAATGTGATCTCCTGGTTACCATAGGTGCCAGATTCTCCGATCGTGTTACAGGCAATGCCAAGAGATTTGCTTATAAAGCGAAATTACTGCATATCGATATCGATCCTGCAGAGATCAATAAGAATGTAGCTGCCTCCTACAGTGTCATAGGAGATATCAAGGAAGTACTTAAGGCCATCAATGAAGGACTAGAACAGCAAAATCACACGGAATGGCTGAAGCATGTCATGGAGCTGAAGGAGAAGTTCCCTTTAAAATACAACACTGAGGTATTGACCGGTCCTTATATCCTGGAGAAGCTCTATGAGATTACAGACGGAGATGCGATTATCACCACTGAGGTTGGTCAGCATCAGATGTGGGCAGCACAGTATTTTAAGTATAAGCGGCCGAGAACCTTCCTATCCTCCGGTGGTCTTGGTACCATGGGCTATGGACTTGGAGCCTGTATCGGAGCCAAGGTAGGTATGCCGGATAAGAAGGTAATCAATATTGCCGGGGACGGATGCTTCCGTATGAATATGAACGAGATTGCCACAGCAACCCGATATAATATTCCCATTGTTGAGATCATATTTAATAATCATGTACTTGGAATGGTACGTCAATGGCAGACCCTCTTCTATGAAAAAAGATATTCCAACACAAGCTTAAATGACAAGGTGGACTTTGTGAAGCTGGCAGAGGCTATGGGTGCCAAGGCTTACCGTATTACGAAGAAGGAAGAGGTTGAGCCTGTACTGAAGGAAGCCCTGTCCTTAAATGAGCCTGTTCTCATTGACTGTATCATTGACAGCGATGACAAGGTATGGCCTATGGTTGCCCCCGGTGCCGCTATTGAAGAGGTATTTACGGAGGAAGATCTGCTGGCTAAGGAATAAACGACTCCTTATGGGAAGAATATTATAAGATTAATATTATAGGATAAATGTTATAGGATAAATATTATAGGATTGAAAAAACAAATTGACAAAAAAATAACATAGCCTTATAATAAGGTTTAATACTTTACCATACTAAAGCGAAATATAATATGATCATCAAGGAGGATGAGTCGTGGGAAGGATATATAATTTTTCGGCAGGACCGGCCATGCTGCCGGTGGAAGTGCTGCAGGAAGCTGCAGAGGAAATGCTGGACTATCGAGGCAGCGGAATGTCAGTCATGGAGATGAGCCATAGATCAAAGATCTATGAGACAATTATTGAAGAAGCAGAAAAGGATCTGCGGGAGCTGATGAACATACCGGATAACTATAAGGTATTGTTTCTCCAGGGCGGAGCCTCTCTTCAATTTGCCATGATACCCATGAACCTGATGAAAAATAAGGTTGCGGATTATATCATCACAGGACAGTGGGCGAAGAAGGCTTATCAGGAAGCAAAGCTATACGGAACAGCCAATGCTCTTGCCTCCTCGGCAGACAAGAATTTTTCCTATATACCTGACTGTTCTGATCTCCCGATATCAGAGAAAGCAGATTATGTGTACATTTGCGAAAACAACACCATCTACGGAACCAAATTTAAGAAGCTGCCCAATACCAAGGGTAAGCCGCTGGTAGCGGATGTATCCTCCTGCTTCTTATCGGAACCGGTAGACGTTACCAAATACGGCCTGCTCTATGGTGGTGTTCAGAAGAATATCGGACCTGCAGGTGTGGTAATCGTTATCATCCGTGAAGACCTGATTACCGAAGATACCCTGCCCGGGACCCCTACCATGATGAAGTATAAGATTCATGCTGACGAACGTTCTTTATATAATACGCCTCCGGCATATGGTATCTATATATGCGGCAAGGTGTTCAAATGGATTAAAAATATGGGAGGACTTGAAGCCATGAAAGCCCGTAATGAAGCAAAGGCAGCAATCCTCTATGACTTCCTGGATCAGAGCGGCTTATTCCATGGAACTGTGGTTAAGGAAGACCGGTCCCTCATGAATGTTCCCTTTGT